>DUHJ01000235.1 GCA_013330925.1 Candidatus Poseidoniaceae archaeon
TGCATTCAATGCACCGATTTGGCGGTGGCGGCAACGGCGTGGTCCAACGAAGCGCGCCGGTGCGTGCTGGTCCACCTCGACGACGATGCAGGGCGCCAATTGACCGTCACGCACCCCTTCCTCGCTCATCTTGACGTGCTTCCGGCCGTGGTTCCAATGCTCGATGGAGCGCCGCTCGAGGTGCTTCATGGGCATGGGGTGGACGTGCTTGTTCGCGCTTGGTCACGGATGGAGGCATGAGATGCTGACCGCCGTGCTGTTGTCCGCGGTCCTTTCAGCCGTCGTCGCCATCGCCGTTACGCTGGTCATCGAGCGCTGGGGCGGCCGCATTGGAGGTGTGGTGGGCACCATCCCGACGACCATCGTTCCTGCAGGCATTGGACTTGCCCTCGCCTCCGATGCCGATGCTTTGCCGGCTAGCCTTGCCGTGGTGCCCTATGGGATGTTGATCAACGGGTGCTTCCTGCTCGTCTACGTGCTCCTTCCACCACGCTTGTCGCACCAAGGCGGTGGAGCGCTCGCGCTCACCACCGTCTCGGCCCTGGTGGTCTGGGGCGCTTTTGGCGCCTTAGTGATGCTTTCGCTCGATTCGATTCTCGGCCGAATTGAACCCATGCCTGTCGCGCTGATCGGTACGGTGGCCCTCGGTGCGATGGGGGTCATGATTGCCCGTGGCCCTCGACCCGCACCCACCGGTCATCGGAGCCCGGGACGGATGGAAATCATGGCCCGCGGGGGTGCGGCAGCCTTGGCCATCGGCCTGGCCGTGTACCTCTCAAGCCTCGGCATGCCCTTGTTGGCAGGATTGTCTTCCGTCTTCCCTGCCATTTTCATGACCACCATGGTGGGATTGTGGCTGTCCCAAGGTCCGGACGTTCCCCTCGGTGCAGCGGGTCCGATGCTCCTGGGTTCGACCAGCGTGGCGGTGTATGCCTGCCTCGCCATGTGGTCCCTGCCGACCCTTGGCGTGTGGTGGGGGTCGGCCGTCGCGTGGACCCTTTCCGTGGCGGTGTGGACTTTGCCGTGCTCGTGGTGGGTCATGCGGTCGGATTCAACGCCCGTTCCCACAGAGCAGGCTCCGGCACACCGGTGACCCGGAGTTCGACCGATTGGACGCCGCGGATGGACAACAACGCGTCGCGGAGGGCCTCAAGGTCGTAGAGGCAACATGGGCAATGCGGGCGTGATGGACGCACGGTCAGTCGGCACTGCCCCTCTTCTCCTAGGTCGATTTGTTCGACGCGTTCAACGAAGGGGGCCCCACCGTGCGGGTCCTGCCACGCGCGCAAGCGCTTGGCCAAACGCTGCTGGAGCGCCCGTTGCCGGGCGCTCATGCCTCAGGCTCCTCAAGCTCTGCTTCCGCATCGTTCAAGCGAAGGCGTTTCAGTTGCCCCTCGGCTTCATCGAGGTGGGATTGGCACGTCTTCAGCAAGGCGGTCCCCTCCTCAAACATCCGGACCGTGGCCTCGAGATCGGTGCCGCCGCGTTCAAGTTCCGCAACAATGGTTTCCAAGCGCTGCAAGGCTTCACTGTAACTCTGGGTTTCGCTCATGTCGTTCACGTCCTGTGCACGTCCTCAACGGCGGTCTTCACCGTACCGTCAACGAGGTGGACCAAGAGACCATCGCCCACGGCGAGGTCCTTCACCGACCCGACGACACCGCCACCGGGTTGCTGGAGCATGCCGTATCCTCGCTCAAGCACGTTTCGAGGGTCGGTGGTGCGGAGCGCCGCTTCAAGGCCCGCCAATTTCGCACGCTCGGAACCGACGTGACGTGCTGCGGCACGCTGCAGCGCATGCCCGTGTTCCGAAAGGCGTCGGGCAGCCACGTTGAGGCGAGCATCGACCGTGGCATCGAGACGCGAACGAAGGTCGGAAACCTCGCCTCGTGCGCGGGCCAAGCCCGCCACAGGAGCCCCGGCCAAACGGTGTCGAAGGAGGCGGTGATGTTGGCGTACCTCGCCCAAACGTCGGGCTGCGGCCGCTTCGAGACGGAGCACAAGGTCGTCGTGGTGCTGCTCAAGGTCGAGGCGAACAGGCACCACGCGTTCTGCGGCGTCCGAGGGCGTTGATGCACGCACGTCGGCCACAAGATCGCTGACCAACACGTCGGATTCATGCCCAACCGCAGAGACAACGGGCACGGGCATGCTGACGATGGACCGGGCCACCCGTTCCAGGTTGAAGGCCCAGAGGTCTTCTGTTGAACCACCGCCGCGCCCAACGATGATCACGTCCACGGGGGACACGCCATGGGCCAAGGCTCGAGCGGGGTCGGCCAGCCCGGCTGCGACCCGGAGTCCGCGAGCGATCTCTTCGGCTGCTTTGTCGCCCTGCACCAACACACCGATCACGGTCCGTCTCAGGCCTGGCCATCGATCCTCGGTCAGGCGCAACACGTCGGCTTCTGCTGCAGAACCCGCTCCGATGACGATGGCGACGTGCCGAGGGATGGCCGGAAGTGCCTTTCGTGGCCGATCGAGGACGCCCTCGGCCTTCAGCGCGGCCACCAATTTCCTTCGTTCGGCTTCAAGTTCGCCGATGTTGTCAACGGCATGGATGGAGGTCACTTGGAGTTGGAGCTGGCCACGCGCGGGGTAGAGGTCCACGCTACCGATGATCACGACCTCAGCGCCTTCTTCAAAGTCCGTCGTTGGGGCCCGACTCGACCACATCACGGCGTCCATGGAAGCGTCGTCGTCACGAAGCGTGAGGTAGACATGGCCAGATCTGGCCCTGCTCCACCGGGCGATTTCCCCTCGGAGCATCTGGTGCTGCAAAGTCGGCTCTTCGTTGAGAAGGCGCCGCAAACCGAGGACAAAGCGGCCCACGGGAAGTGCGCTTCCGAGCACCTCGGGCGTGAGCATGTTGGCACAGGTTCGTCGGGCGTTCATCAACGCATGGGGTCATCGCCCTTCTCGTTCGGACGATGCTCTGCCGTACGCAGGTGGCGTGCCTCGACTTCCTCCAACTTGAGGCGGACCTTCCTCCGAAGGGCCCAGACGATCAGGGCGACGATGAGCACGTTCACGACGAGGAGAAGGGTTTCTTCGATGCCCCACGCCATCACATCACCTCAGATGGGGGGGCGGATCTCTATGTCCACGTCTCCGGTTGGCCGCAAGATGCACCCGAGCCTGGCGCCTTCGTCCACGAGGAAGTCGTCCAAGCCGGGAGGGAGGGTTTCGGGCACGTCCACCCTGCCGTTCAGCAAGGTCACCATGCACGATCCACACGTCCCCGAGGTGCAGTTTGTCGGAAGGGACAATCCCGCCTCAAGGGCGTGCTCGACCAAGGTCTGTTCCTCTTTGGTTGGCGTTTGGCCAAGCAATGTCGCTCCGCGGAAAAAGCGGACCAAGTGACCCATGTGGGCACCTCAGCGGTCCTTGAACCGCGTCCAGCGGCCGGTTTGCTTGTTGAAGTACAAGCCTGCCTTCTTCATCCACTTGTTGAATTTCGTTGCACCGGCGCCGGTACGGAGGATGAAGTCCTCACGGTCCTCTTGCGCCTGGATGTAGCCCTTGGCCGCGATGGTCTGGTCGATCCAATCGTTGATGTCCATCAGGCCACCGACCAGCGTGCTTGATTCGACCTGTGCGGTCATGGCGTCGGCAGAAGCGTTCGTGGATTCAAGGTCGGCTTCGATGAGTCGGTTGACGCTCTCCAGGTCCATTCGAGCAGGCTTGGGAGGAACCGGGTTTCGAGGTCGGCTGTTCTCCTCCACGGTGATGCGGCCCGCACCGTCGAGGCGTGCCATCACGTTGATGATCAGTTCCGGTTGGAAACTCGTTTCGCAATCCCAGCACATGAGGGCGTATTCCTCTGGGCGGTCCTCGTCGCGGGATTGACGGGGATCCATCTCTTCCCCGCATTCGGGGCAAGCATGCATCACGAGGGTGGGCACGTGCTTCCGTCGGTAATCGACGATGTCCTGAGGCGTGCCGTCGAGTTCCAGCAATTCGTGATCACGGGCGGCTTCAAGACCGCGCGTTTCCAATTGGTCGCGGATTTTGACTTTGAGATCGTCCTTGGTTTCGTCCTCGAGGTTGTCTTCGAGTTTGACGATCAGCTCGACGGTTTTGCCCAAACGGTTCATCACGAGTTTTTGGGAACGGAAGGATTCCACTTTGGCAATTTTGAGCCGTTCCTTTTGTTCGGCCAGTTCGGCCAGCACGTCACGACGCTCACGTTGGAAGCGAATCTCCTCGATCTTGCTTTCCTGCTTGCGTTCCGGCGCGAGGACCTTCGACAAGAAGCGCTCCTTGCCGTGAGATTGGGGTCCTGCTTTGATGATCTCCAGCACACCGTCCGCGATGTCCGGTTTCAGCCCGTAGTTTTCGACCAGCATCGTCTGGTCGATTTTCTTCAGATCACCAATTTTCAGGCCGGCATCGGCCAACTGCATGGATGTGGTCTCGTCGATGCCGCGGCGGAGCAGGGCAAGATAGGTGTCCTTCTTTGCCATTCCAACCACTCCGCGCAGGCGATGCGTGAAGGCTCTCCCATGAAAAGGTGCCTTCTCAGATGCCTCTTTGTCATGAGGGGTCTTGAACCTCAGCCGCGGCCAGACGGCGGCAAAAATCACGCCATTCGGACACCGTCAGGTCCTCTGGTCGAAGGTCGAGCACCGGATCGTCGTCCATCGACGCCAAGGCCGCCTTCCATCGGGCGGCGTGCCATCCCGGCAGGCGGGACAACCGCCGGGGTGGTCGTCGGAGCGAGGTTCTCAATTTCCGACGACGGTGGTGGAAGGCCGCGTGGACCGTTTGACGGATGAGACGATGATCCACTTCGCTTGGGTGCTCGATGGGTCGGAGCACACAGACCCGTGACATCACCGCCGGCGGGGGTCGGAAGGAGCCAGGTGGAACGCGCCGTTCCATGCTGCTGGACCAACCAAGCGCGGTGCACACGCCAAGGCTTCCGCGGTCGGCCGGTGTGGCGATGGTCAACCGTTCCGCAAATTCTTCCTGGACGAGAACGACCACCACGTCTGGTGCGCCGTGACGCTGGCGGTGCTGCTCCAGTGCGCCGATGAGCGGCGAAGAAATCTGGTAAGGGATGTTTGACACCACCGCATCGATGCGTTCTGGCCACGCGACGGTCAAGGCGTCGCCTTCGTCAAGCGTCAGCGAGCCGTTGCTGAGTTCGGGAGTGAAGTTGGCCTGAAGATGCTCCACCGCAACGGGGTCGATTTCGATGGCATGCACCACGGCACCTGCGCGAAGGAGGTGTTCGGTCAGCGTGCCGGGTCCGGGCCCAATCTCCAACACGGTGCGACCGCTCAAGTCGCCGGCCAATTCGACGATGGCCTCGAGGTGGACCTCTTCGACGAGAAAATGCTGGCCCAAGTTTCGGTCGTTTGGCTGCAAGGCCTGCAATCGAGCGACTAGATCGGCCGCACGTCTCATGCCTTCACCGGCAAGAGCAACTCCACGAGCCGTGGTTGGAGGTTCCGGTCGAGGAGTTCCTCAGCAAAGCGATGGGCGAGAGCAGCGGCACCGTCGATGCCGCAGGTTTCGTTGAGCACTTCGAAGGTCGCGAATCCACCTTGTGCGCGGCGGGCCTCGGCCATTTCTTCGGCCTTCTTTGGGCCGACGCCGTTGAGCAACTGGAAGGCGTGCGTCTTCAGGTTGATGGGTCCTGCGACGTCGTAGAATCCCTTCAGGAAATGTCCGGCCTGAGCCGTGATAAACTCGCTCAGGGCCAGGGGAAGTTGTTCGCGCGCGGCAGGCGAGAGGCGTTCCAACTTGGCCACGCCGAGAAGGCGCTCAACGACGGTTCGCTTGCTGCGGTCCTCGCCGATGTAGACGCGCTCACCGACGGCTTGGAATTCTGCGCCTTCGACCGTCGACACGCGACCCAAGGTACCGTCGTGTTCGGTCACGATCACGAGCACGGCGTCGCCGAGGTCATGTTCGACCACGCGCGCCCACGTCGAAGCGCGAAGCGGGTGATCCTTGGGCAGACCTTGCGGCGCTCGGCTCCGTTGCTGCCGCCCACGACCGCCCCCGTCCTTTCGGGGTTGACGTTGAGGGCGGGGAGTGCGCTGCCGCGGCTCAGGCTTGGCAGCAGGCTGGGGTCGGCCGTACGCCGGTGCCTTCCAAGAGGTGGGCGAGGTGGTTTCCTTTTCACGTCGGTTCGGGATGTTGACCCGACGGTCTCGGCCGGGAGATGACATGGGTTCACCTCAACGGCGGACTCACTCAAACCCGACGTGCTGGGCCACCAGTTCCAGGACTTGCTGCACGTCGCCGTCGGAGACGGAAATGCGGCGGCTGGCGGTGACGGCGCGAACGGCGTCTTCGGTGCTTGGGAGGAGTTCGGCAATCTTGGCCGCGAGGTCATCGTGGCCTTGGAACACGTCGATTTCGAGCACGGCGGCCAAGAGGTCTTGGTACACCTTGGGGTTGGTCTTGTACCCCATGCGCTGCTCGCTGGCGGCCCACTCTGCGTGCTGGAGCGCGGCGGTCTGCTCGTAGGTGAGTTGCTTGCGGCGGCCTTCTGCATCGAGCAGCAGGTCGCGCACGGTGGCAAAGTCGGCGTAGGTTTCCTCGTCGCTCATGGGTTCACCTCATTCAAGGGGGCGCAGGTGCTCGGGGCGAGCAATGACGGTCTTCTGCATGTTGCCGTCCTTGACCGCGACGATCCATGCAGCACCTTGACGGCGCTGGATGAAGCCGGTTCGGCCTTGGAATCGGCGGTGGGGCATGCCACGCTGTTCTCCACCGTCGAGAACGATGGCCACACGGTCGCCTTCGGCGTATTCGTGCATGGTGCGGGAGATGTTGATGCGAGATCGCTCACTTCGACGGCGGCGAAGGATGCTGCGGGTACCGACACGGAGGCCATGTGAGCGCTTCATGATCTTCAATTCCTGCCCGTGGTGAAGAGCGTCATCGCCTTCTGGGCATCTCGCCGACCATCGTGGGTCATTTAAGCGCAGCGGAGGGTGGAACGCCCTCAATCTGCGTGAATGTCCGCCACATCAAGCCACAACACGTCGCATCGTGCGCGGATGAGGGCGGCCACGGAGGGCTGCGTTCGACCGCCATCCCCGTGCACGGTTTCCTTGACGTAGGTGCCCGATTCACAGCGGAGCGTGAACTCCACTTCGGTGTGGCCTTCCTCGTTTGTCTCGACGACGGGGTCGCTGGTTTCGAGGACCTTCCGTCGGCGCACAAGGTCGGCTCGGCGGTGAGCGACGCGTTCTGGCGTCCGTTGCGCCAACATGGCGCCACGCAGGCCTTGAACGGCTTGCTCGATTTCCTCGTGACTGGCCATCTCCATCGGTGCTGCTTCTGCGGGTGCAGCCGCGAGGATCCGTTCGACGAGATCGGATTTTGTCCCTGACGTGGCCAGGTTCTGGGCCTTTGCGTGTTCGACCAATTCGGCCTTCTTCATCGCCTGAAGTGCGGCTTGATCGATCACGGGGACCTCAGGTTCGGGTTCGGGAAGCGGCTTGGTGGCCGGCGCGCCTCGGTCTCCTCGTCGCTTTCGGCGTCCTTTGCGCTTCTTCCCACCGCGCTCCTGCACGTCTTCCTTGGTCAAATCCATCGGGGCCGTCAACTTGGCATGCTCCTTCTGGGAGAGGGGGCGGAGTCGGAACCGGATGGCGTATGACTTCTCCGCGGCCGTGTCTTTGACTCGGACGACTTCCTTCCGGCTGGAAGGGCGCAGCGAGGTCACTTCGATGGAACCGTTCGCGTCGCTGTTGATGCGTTCCATGGCGGCCACGGCGTCAACGCTGCGGCGCATTGGTGACTTGAGTTCTACCACGAAGGGTCGCCCACGCCCGAGGCAGCGCACGTCGATGTCCTCCCGGCCCATGCCGTGGAAGGCGTCGTCTTCGGCGCCGAGCAGGTCGCGCAACGGGTCGGCGACCAATTGCTGAACGCTGGTGGCGTATTGCAGCCCGGTGCCCTCGCAGCGGTCGCATCCCCGACCCTTGCAGGCGCGGCATGGCCAACGGGTTTGGGGCACACCACGCTCGAGTTTGCGGTAGCGGCCGTAGAGGTAGACCGAACGGACGTCGAGGTCCACGGTGAGCGTCGTGACGTCGATGATCGCAAGCACGTCTGGATTCTCGGACACGATTCGCACGTCGTCCAGGCCTTCCTTCACGGCATCCGCGACCAACTTCACCAGGGACGACTTGAGGGGGTCAGATCCGCCTGCGCCGTAGCGCTTGCGCATCACGTCTTCCTCTTCCGTCTGATCCTTGGGGAAACGTGCACCGACCTGCAAACGGCCGATTTCTCGGCCTTCGAGGGCCTCGCAAATCAGGTCGGCCAAGAGTTCGACTTCGTCGAACAGGTCTTCGCAGAAGGGGCAGAGGCCAACGCGTTCCTTGGCGTCGGCAAGATGGGGGTCCCGACCGACCACCGCGGCACGGATTTCGATGCCCGATTCAACGGTGGATTGATCGTAGCGTTTCTTCCCACCAAGACGGCCGAGGCAGGTGTCGCAGCAACCGATGCGGACCATGTGCTTGTGGCCGGCGGGGTTCGGAGCGCGGGGAACTTCTTCGGTGTGGGTGCCGAGTTGTTCGGGCTCCTCCCACATTTCATCGTCGAGGTCGTCGCCTTCGTCAAAATCCGCTTCGTCACCGGCTGACTCTGTTTCCGAAACCTCCACATCGTCCCACAACGAATAATCCGTCTGGCCAAAACCGGCCGTGGCGTAAGCGGTCCAGTCGTCCTCCTCTTTGGGTTCGTCTGTCATGGTCGTCACCGCCTGACCGGGGGTCTCCCCCTGCGCCTGACGAGGTCTGCTCCGAGGCCTTCTTCTTCAATCGCTCGGCGTAGAATCCTGTTTTTCCGGTCCATGCAGCAAGCCGAGTCCTGCGGTCGTGAGCACCAAGCTGGCGATGAGCGACAGCGCGATCATCGTGGCCGAAAAGGTGCCGAAACTGGAGAACAAGCCCATGGGGGAGGTCGCGATGACCGCGAAGCCAGCGATGTCCGACGCTGCTGAACCGACCAATGCAGCGCCGCATGCGCCACCCACGGCATGGAGCGCGGCGTCGTGGGACGCACCTTCGTTTCTCGATTCCCGGTACCGTTCCGTCACGTGAATGCAGTAATCGATTCCGACACCAAGCGAGATGGTGGCGATGGTGACGGTGACGATGTTCAGGCTCGCGCCCGACAGATGCATCAAGCCGTACAACCACACGACGACCACCAAAATCGGTCCGAGCGACATCGCAGCCTGTGCAGGCGAGCGCAAGCCGATGGTCAGCGTGATGAAGACGAACAGTGTTCCCAAGAGCAGCGAGGACTGCATCTCGTCCTGCATCGCGGTGCTCGCCGAATACCGGATGATGGGCCGCCCGGTGAGCATGACCCACGTCAACGGGTCCTCCTCGGTGGATTCCCCGGGGGCATCGTAGGTACCGGATGAGAGGTTCGTGAACACGGAGAGGTCACGCCAAATCTCCTCCAAACCTTCCTTCAGGCTTGGAAAGTGCTCCGGTCGAGTGATGCCGAACCGGATGAGCATCACGCGGTATTCAGCAGGTGCGCCGTTTTCGTCCAACCACGGCGCTGTGGCGTTCAGCGGGACTTCCGGGGTGATGTAGAGGGCCACGATGCTGGTGGGGATGGCTGGAATCGAGGAGGTACCAGGCACGCCGTTGAGGGACAAGAAGCCGTAGAAGAAGGCCAAGCAATCGCGGTCGTCGAGGTCCGGCAACCGGGCTGCGCCCACGCGGCTGCACCCGATGCCGTAATCCTCGGCGTCGAGGTCCATGCCCGCCGCTTCGAACGGTGCCGGGTCTTCGAGCATGGAGAAGATGGCCAGATCGACCATCTCGTCGAGGGCCAGGATGTCGATGGACCC
Organism: Candidatus Poseidoniaceae archaeon; assembly: GCA_013330925.1. GTDB lineage: Archaea > Thermoplasmatota > Poseidoniia > Poseidoniales > Poseidoniaceae > MGIIa-L3 > MGIIa-L3 sp11892u. The sequence goes on from DUHJ01000235.1 coordinate 9,845, forward strand.
GTCAGGCGTTCGTGTGACTTTGTCAGGAACGTCCTCCGGTGTCTCGTCCAAGGCTTGACGGAAGGCCTCGATCCCCGCAAACACCTGTGGGTCAAGCACGTCGCCTTCAAGCAGTAACATGGCGGGTTCACCTTCGTCGGAGAAGCGTTCGTTGACGAGGTTCACGCCAGAGGCGAAATCCGATTCTGCGTCAAGGAAATCTTCCACGGCAAAATCGCCCTCCAAGCGGGCCATGCCCACCGCGGCGGGAACGGTGAGCAAGAGGGCGAGCACGGCGATGACCAGCGCATGCTTCCACTTGCCGCTCTGCACGGGCACCACGGTGAGGCGCGGAACGCGTTCCTCTTTCTTGACCGGGGCCGTTGAACGGCCGCGTCTTTCGAGCCATTGATCCACGCTCATCCTCAGGACGGGCGCCCAGATTCCGGTCAACAGGAAGGCTGCAAAGATGCCACATGCCGCCTCGACGCCGAATGAGCGCAGGGCGGCGATGTCGGAGAAGAGGTTCGCGGCAAAGGCCGCGGTCGTGGTCAACGAGGTCAGCAAGATGGCTCGGCCAACGCGTCGCACCGTGATTTGCGTGGCTTCCTCAGGGCTGCGACCAAGTCCACGCTCCTCCTTGTACCGGTGCAAAGCATGCAGGCTGTCGTCGATGCCCAGCGCCATCACCAGGATGGGAAGAAGGTTGGAAAATTGCGAGCGGGCAATGAAGGAAAACCCAAGCCATTCGGTGACCGTGACAAGGTGACCGATGAGGCCTTGCATCCACAAGAGTGCGCCGCCCAAGGCCACCATGACAATGGCGACGTCCGAAGGTCGGCGCAAGGAGACGAACAGCAAAACGGCGATGGCGAGTCCCATCAGGGCGATCAGTCCAGCGCTGGCCTGAAGCTCACGGTTGACCTCAACGTTGACGCCTTGGCCGACCTGCAGGCTGATGCTGTGCTGGTCGTTTTGACGCAGCATGCCTTCGAGTTCCATGACGCTCCACTCGATGGAGCACGGTCCACGTCCTTCCTCCACCATGGCGGTGCAGGTGGCTTCGTCGTAGGAGGGTGGGTGAAGCACGAGTTCGCCCTCGACCAAGCGGAAGCCGCCGACGACCAGACCTTCATCGGTCATCCGCAGCGAAGTTTCCTGTGCGGCGTCTTTCCAGGACATCGTCCATCCGGCTTCGGTCATTTCACCGCGATCGAGTTGGACGAGCAACCACGAGGCACTCGCCGACCAGCGTCCTTGGCCCACGAGATCGCTTGACCAGGTCCCGTCGCCAAGCAGGGTGCCACCGATGGGACCTGAACTGACCGCGTTCATGTCGGCGCGAAACCCGCGGTCGAGGGACAGCCAGCGCAGGAAGGTGTTGTCGCTGGCTTCAGCAAGACGTTGACTGGCCAGATCGATGTGATCTTGCGTCAGGTTGGGGTCGTCGAAGATCAAACACTCCAGCTCGCCGCAGTCGCTCCAATCGGTGGCCGGGGGCACGTCGTTTCCGAAGGCGTCCTTCGAAGGGCGGGTGAGGATGGATTCGTTGGCCATGAAGGCGCGGAAGATGTCGGGCAACGTCATCACGCCATCGGTTTGCGCGCCGGTGACGTCGTTGACCAACGGCTTCAGCGTGGTGTTGATTGGATGGTTCCGGATGAGGTCCGCCTTGGCGTCGATTTCACGGAGGAGGGTCAGGTTCAGAATGCCTCCAGACGGCGCGTCAATGCCGCCCCATGGCTCCCCGCTCTCGATGATCTCCGTGACCGGTGGGAAGGTGGTGCTGTCGGGTTGCCCGTCCGATGTGCTCGTTCGTGGCACGCTTTCCTCGAGGTCGATGTGGACGGGGTCCCGTACCGTGACGAGGAAGGCGACGATGACCTCGGAGGAAGCGAAGGTCTCGTCGATGGTGGTTTGAGCGTTCAGCTCTGGGGATTCCATGTCGTAGGCTTCCATGTCGATGGGTTCCAAGGCCCGCAGGGCACCGGGCACCATGAGCAAGGTCAGCACCAGCATCACGAGGTGGAGGCGGTTGGCCTGACCCACGATTTGGGCCGGCAAACGGTGCAGACCTTCGCCATCCACAGGAAACTTTCCGTCGTCCGCCATATCAAGCCCTGTCTTTGGAGCGTGACCAACATCACTGGCCAAAACTCTTGGAACGCTCGACCAAATCCATGTGACGCAACCGCTTCAAGCCGACGAAGGTCATGGCCTGAGCCGCCAAGAAGAGGGCCACCGCGTAGCCCACCACAACGGAAAGGTCGAGGTCCAGTGCGAAATAGAACGACCACGTCGAAAACGAGACCATCATGGCTTTGGCGGCAAGGATGGAAAAGACGCTTCCTGAAATGGCCGCTAAGGTTCCGATGATCACGTGTTCAGCGGTCAGGATGGCTCCCATGCGCGGGGTTGAGGCCCCCAAAATCCGCAGGGTCGCGTACTCTGCATCGTGTTCGGTCAGGTTGATGATCAGCGTGTTGAGCAAAATGACGCCAGCGATGAGCAGCCCAAAGCCGATGAACACGCTGAGGATTTGCGATTGCTGTTCCCACCCTTCTGCGAAACCGTCACGAATGGCTTGTTGGTCCAACACGGCGGCCCCTGCGATTCCAGACGGTGCCGTGAGGTTGGCATCGTCCGAGCGGAGCATGACCATGTTGTAGAGGTCAGGCATGCCAATTTCCTCGGCGACGTCTTCGTGGTGGGTCCAGATGCTGCGTTCAAATTCGTCCGCGATACCAACGATTTCCACGTCAAGCACGGTGACGCCGACGACCACCTCCACGCGGTCCCCCACCGACCACTCCAACAAGGCAGCCGTGCCCATGTCCACCAAGGCCTCGGGGACCTCGGCGCCAGGTACCGGCAAGCGCCCCTCCGTCAAGCGGCTCATGTGCATCGCGTCGGCCTCGTTGGTGGCAAAGGCGGTGCGAGCATGGAGGGTCATGGTTCGGGTCTCACCGGTCGCGTTGACTTCAGGAACGGTCAGCGCCCACTCGGTGTCCCAACCGGTGCCCTCGTTTTCCAACCATGCTTCCACAGGCTCCACGTCAAACGGATTGTACGCGATGGCGTACTGCCAAGAATCGGCTTCCTGAGCCTCAATGAAGGCCCCTTCCATGGAGGCAACCAGCAAGGCAAATCCGCTGGAGAGGATCATCGCCATGCCGAGGCCAAGCACGGTCACCGTCAGCCTGAGGGGGTGACGGAACATGGCGCGGGCACCCAAGGCCAACGAGGACGGTAGGGATGAACTCAACCAGTGCACCAGCGCACCAGGGCGTTCTCCCGCGTCTTTCCGGTCAATTTCCAACGGGGAAAGGCGCACGGCAGACCAGGCCGGCCAGAGCGTAAAGATCACCACGATGGCCATCACGCTGGTTACGGTGGTGGCCCATACGGCCGGATCGTGAATGACGTCGATGACCGGAACGCTGCCGACGATGGAGAAATAGTACGGCGTGAAGGCCTCCGTCATTTGGGTGCCTAAGGCCACACCGACGATGCTCGCCAGCAAACCCATCACCACCGGCGGCAGCAAGTAGGCAATCAGAAGCGTGCGGCTTGGTGTTCCGAGGGAACGAAGGACCGCAATTTCCCTGCGCTGACGCCGAACCAGACGTTCGAGTGAAACGGCAAGCACGAGGGCGGAAACGCTGACGAGCATGCCGAGCATGACCGGCTGCATGGTTCGGTTTCCTTCAAGGTCAATCCTGAGGAATTCCACGCCAAAGAGGGTTGTGCGGTCACCGACGCGCATGGTGGTCAGGCCTTCGGATTCAAGGGAACTGGCCAAAGCTTCGGCCAACTTTGCGAGGTCTTCCCCTTCGCGTTCAGGCGTTTCCGGGATGTCGAATGCCGGTGTTCCCTCAACGTCCACCAACAGGCGGTTGCGCACCTCGGGGGCTTCTCCGAGGTGTTCAAGCAGCGCGGTCCGGTTCATGTAGGCGGCCACGAGGCTCCCGGGCACGGGGACCAGGACGTCCGCAGAGGGGACGTAGAAGGCATGGTCGGGTTGGCTGGCAAAGCCGACCACGTCGAAGTCAACGGAGGAACCGTTGAGCACGAAGGTGATGGAATCTCCAAGCGAGATTCCGATCTCTTCTGCGACGGCATGGTCCAGCACGACTTCGTTGGGACCTTCTGCGTGCTGACCCCATCCCTCCGCCACATAGGGGCGGTTGATTCGACCAAGCCCCTCGTCCGTGACCTCCATGCCGTGCACCACGAGGGTTGCGGTGGTCAGCACATCGTCCTCGCATGCTGCGAGGGATGTGCACCCCTTTGCCTCGGCGAGGAAAGAACGCTGCGCTTCGGTGTGTGCGTATTCTCCACGGATCACCATCCTCGACTCGCAATCGACAATGGACAGGCCTGACGTGTCGGGCGTACCCATGCAGGCGGCCTCAAGGGTCGCTGCGTCGTAGGTGAACCCATCAGGGCCGGTGGCAAACAGGTCACCGAGGTTGGTCTCACGGTAGTAGACATCGTAGACCTCGTCCGCGTTGCGAATGTGTTCGGCGAACATCACGGACACCGAACTGGCCAAGACGAGCAGCAGCAGGAAGACGCCGGTGACCACACGATTCCGCGTCCAATGGCGGGCCAAGCGTCGAAGCTGCAAGCGCATGACGGTCACTCCTTGCGCTTGGGGCGGGCGGCGTCGGCGATGTCCTTCGCCACGCCACCAAGGGCCTTGGCGGTCGCGAGCCCCCCGTGAAGAGCGGCTTCCACCGGTCGGCGGACGGTGTCCACGACGTCTTCGGCGGTTTCCAGTGCATCCATCACGGCTGCCTTACCTTTGCCCACGATGGTCCCGGCCGCACCTCGTTCATCGCTCTGCAACCGGCCCGAATCAAGCCGCAGCACGCGGGTTGCGTGCTTGGTCAGGCTCTCGTCGTGGGTGACGATGACCGCCGTGACTCGCTCCTTGCGGCAGATGCTGAGGAGGACTTCCATGACCTGTTGGGTCGTTTCGCTGTCGAGGTTGCCGGTGGGCTCGTCGCCCAGCAAGAGTTGCGCTTTCTTGGCCAGGCTTCGTGCGATGGCGACGCGTTGCTGTTGTCCCCCGGACAGTTCGGAGGGAAAGCGGTCGTGCAGACCTTTCAGGCCAACGCGCCCGATCATGTCCATGGCGTGTGCACGGTCACGGGCTCCGGCAATTTCCTGAGCGAGCATGACGTTCTCGAGGACCGTCAAGTCCCCAAGGAGGTTGTACTGTTGAAACACGTAGCCAATGTTCCGACGACGGAAGGAGGCCTGTGCTTCGAGGGCCTTCGCGCGACGCCTCGATGCCATCGTGCGGGACGGCGCTCGAACAATGCCCTGGGTGAGGCGAACCACGGCTTCCACCGGCCACACCACCGGTCGAAGCAGGGGGTGAGGCGTCCGGATCGAGAAGCGTGTTTGTTCCACGAGGTCAGGGGCGGTCGGGACGTCTTCTCCGAGGTAACGGTACCTCCCTTCAGTCGGACTGTCCATGGCAGACAGCACGTTGAGCAGGGTCGTTTTGCCCGAGCCAGATGGACCCAGCAGCATGACCACGACTTCGCCTTGCTTCAGATCGAGATCGATGCCGTCAAGCGCGGCGACGGTCTCCCCCGCGGAGGCGTAGACACGCCGAACGCCACGGAGTTCAATGAGCGGCGACGTGTTCATCTCGGTCATGCGGTACCCTACGGTCGGACTTGCATAAATCCGCCTACGAAGGAAACACTACCCGAATGACGTTCGGCGTACGGTTGAAATGAACAAGGGCGAAAGGGGGGACGTGAACCCCGCTGACGGCCCAGCTCCATTTTGGGACGATGCCCCCGCTTCGACGTCGGAAACGGGCCTTGCCTCTCCAGCGTCTGTGTCTCTGGGCATTCTTCCTGCAGCCGCGGTCGACGAGGCACGCCCTCAGGCGCCTCTTGAAGGAAACAACGCCGCCTCTGCCGTCGGGCAGGAACCAAGGGTCGGTCAGGCGATTGAGGAGGACGACAGGGGGACGCTTTCCGATCACATGGAATCGGAGATGGACGACGAGGAGTCATCCACGGTGCTCGGTGTCCTCATCCTTGCCTTGTTTGGTTTGGTCTGGATCGGTGCCACACAAGCCGTCACGGTCCTGATGGTCGGCGAGTTGATGGTTCAACATGAAACAAGAAATTGGCAGGAAACCAGCGGCCTCATGCAGGAGAGTTGGGTGACGGAACAGGAAGACTGCAGCGATGAAGGATGCAGCACCGAATATTGCGTGAACGTCCGGTACACCTACGGCTACGGGAACCTCATCTCAGGCGATCAACTGTCCACCATGGAAGATTGCTATTCCGCGCTAGGTCTGGCCGAACGCATGGTCGAACGGTATCCAGCCGGGGCCGACGTCTCGGTGTATCACCATCCAGACGACATGTACAATTCAATCCTCGAGCCCGGATTGGCCCTCCGTTACATGTGGATGCTGCTGTTTTTGGTTCCGTTCCAACTTGTGTCCGTTGGAATCCTCTACCTCTTTGGCTCGTCGGTGAAACAAGCCGTTCAACAGGCAAACCCCCGACCGTGACGGCTCACGTTCATGAAGGAGGGATTCCGCCGTCGGAACAGGCAGGAGTCGCCCAGCTTGGTCAACGGCGGTGGGTTTAGGTCCCATTCCAAAACGGTTCGCAGGTTCGAATCCTGCCTCCTGCACCACATCCTGAAGGGTGGTGTTGTGTTTGCTGCTGCAGAACTCGACGTGCGTGTTGGATGACCGGGCACAGCGGACGCACCGATGCGAGGTTCGTGCTCAGATGCAGGTCGGGCAGCGGCCTCGGAACGTCAGGTCGATCTCATCCACCGTGGCGAGGCCTTTGGGCGTCAGCGCCGAAGGGAGGTTGTTGGGCAAGGGCACGTCCCAGATGCCATCACAGACGTTGCAGACGGCGTGCGCGTGAGGTCCAACGTTGCGGTCATACCGAACTTCCCCGTCATGCTCCACCGTCGAAATGAGTCCATCTTCGGCCATGGTGGCAAGGTTGCGGTACACGGTCGCTATGCCGATGCCAAGGGCGCTCAAATCATTGTGAATCTTTTGCGCGGTAGGATGGTCATGACGCGCCATCACGTTCTCGACGATGGCCTGCTTCTGCCACGTGTTTCGGCGAGCAGGCTTCGAAGCCTTCTCCGTGTTGCGATCGGGGCTCATGGATGGGCCTCGCATCACGCCACGTCGAACCGGTCCGCGTCCATCACCTTGGTCCAGGCCGCGATGAAGTCGGAGACAAACTTGGCTTGGTTGTCGTCTTGCGCGTAGACTTCAGCGATGGCACGCAACTGAGAGTTGCTTCCGAAGACAAGGTCGTATCGCGTTGCGGTACGAACGTCTGCGCCGCTCGCTCGGTCCTTGGCTTGGTAGGAGTTGCTGCCGGTGGGGGTCCAAGCGACGTTCATGTCGAGCAAGGTCGTGAAGAAGGAGGTGTCCAGCGTGCTGCCGTCGCCCCAGAGTCCGCGGTCGTCCGAGCTCACGCCCATGGCGCGGAGGCCACCCACAAGCACGGTCATTTCCGGAGCGGAAAGGCCGAGGAGTTGAGCCTTGTCGAGCATCATTTCTTCGGGGGTCACCGCGTAATTCTTCTTCAGGAAGTTCCGGAAGCCACACGACACCGGCTCAAGGTAGGCGAAGGACGCAGCGTCGGTCTGATCATCCGTGGCGTCACCACGCCCTGGGGTGAACGGAACGGTGCTTCCGCTGGCCATTTCGATGCCGACGCACCCTGCGAGCACGATGGTGTCCGCGACGCTTGCGCCATGCTCCGCTGCAAGCGGTTCGAGCACGGACAGCACCTTTGCGAGTTGAGCGGGTTTGTTTCCTTCCCAGTCCTTCTGAGGTGCGAGTCGGATGCGGGCGCCGTTGGCTCCACCACGGTTGTCCGAACCACGGAAGGTGGAGGCACTGGCCCAAGCAGTTTCGACCATTTCGGAAACGGAGAGGCCGCTGCCCTTGATGGCGTCCTTGAGGGCGTTCACGTCGTATGAGGTGGAGCCTGCGGAAACGGGGTCCTGCCAGATGAAGTCCTCGTCCGGAACGTCGGGGCCGAGGTAGCGCGCCTTGGGGCCCATGTCACGGTGAAGGAGCTTGAACCACGCACGCTGAAACGCATCAGCAAAGGCTTCGGGGTTCTCGTGGAAGTGCTTCGAAATCTTTCGGTATTCAGGGTCACGAATCATGGCCATGTCGGCCGTGGTCATCATGGTGGGGACCTTCATCGAAGCGTCTTCGGCGTCGGGTGCCATGTCGGCATCATCCTGGTTGGCGGGCGTCCACTGGTGGGCGCCTGCAGGGCTCTTTTCGAGGGTCCAGGAATCTTCGTACTTGAACAGCATGTCGAAGTAGCCGTTGTCCCATTGGGTCGGGTTGGCGGTCCAAGCACCTTCGATGCCGCTGGTGATGGTGTCGCGGCCCACGCCGGACTTGAAATCGCTCGTCCATCCGAGGCCTTGTTCCTCGAGGCTTGCACCTTCGGGTTCTGGGCCTTTGTGGTCCTCAGGACCGGCGCCGTGCGCCTTGCCGAAGGTGTGGCCGCCTGCGGTCAGCGCCACGGTCTCTTCATCGTTCATGGCCATGCGGCTGAACGTTTCCCGAATGTCTTGGGCGCTGAGAAGGGGATCGGGGTTGGCGTTGGGACCTTGTGGGTTCACGTAGATGAGCCCCATCTGGACCGCAGCGAGGGGGTTCTCCAGGTCTTGGCGGGTGTCGCCATAGCGGTCGTCACCCAACCATTCGTCTTCGCTTCCCCAGTAAATGTCGTTCTCAGGGTGCCAAATGTCCGCTCGGCCACCGCCGAAACCGAGGACGGGGCCGCCCATGGATTCGATGGCGATTTGCCCGGTCAGGATGAGAAGGTCGGCCCAACTGATGGCGTTGCCGTACTTCTGCTTGATCGGCCAGAGGAGGCGACGTGCCTTGTCGAGGTTCCCGTTGTCCGGCCAGCTGTTGAGCGGGGCAAAGCGCTGAGCGCCCGTGCCTCCGCCGCCTCGTCCGTCGCCGGTCCTGTAGGTTCCGGCGGCGTGCCAGGTCATGCGGATGAAGAAGGGGCCGTAGTGACCGTAGTCGGCGGGCCACCAGTCTTGGCTGTCCGTCATCAATTCGTGAAGGTCCGCCTTCAGGGCTTCGTAGTCGAGTGAGGCGAAGGCCTTGGCGTAATCGAAATCCTCGCCCATCGGGTTGGTTTTGGTGTCGTGCTGGTGGAGGATTGCCAAATTCAGGCCCTTTGGCCACCAGTCTTGGTTGGTTCGCTTGTCCGAGGTCGATGAGGTGATTCCACCGCCATGCATGACGGGGCACTTTGCGTCGCTTCCGAAGTCCTTCATGCCTCGGGCATTCTTCCTTGGCTTATAATGCTGATACCTGTTCTCAGTAAGCGAAGAAATGAGGTTGAATGGAACGTTTTTCCCTGAGAAAGGTTCATTCAAACCTTCGGAGGCCGGTGGTACATGGTTTCCGTTGGCGACACTGCCCCTGACTTCACCCTCACCACGACCGACAAGAGCAAGGTAAGCCTGTCCGACCACCGAGGCCAGCGCGTGGTGCTGGCCTTCTACCCTGGCGCGTTCACGGGCGTGTGCACCTCCGAAATGTGCAACCTCAGGGATTCCATGGCTGCCCTCAACGATGCAGGAGCGACCGTCTTCGGCGTCTCGGTGGATTCGCCCTTCTCCAACGGCGCCTTTGCGAAAGAGAACGAATTGGAATTCACCCTGTTGTCGGACGTCCACCGAACGACGATCAAGGATTACGGCATGGTGTTCGAGAACTTCGTCATCGACGGGTACACCGTGGCCAACAGGGGCGTTGTTGTCGTTGAAGCAGACGGAACCGTGGGCTACACCTGGACGTGCGAGTCCCTCGGACAAGAGCCGGACTATGATGCGATCGTCGCGCACTGCGCGCAGTGAACACGTCCCATTTGGGCCTCGTCATCTGACCTTTCAGATGGAGCAGGTGAAGCCTGCAGCGGTCACCGTTTGCACGATGGCGTTGGGGTCAGTCCCTACAGCGACCTCCACCAAGCCCCGTCCGACGTCGTGATCGATGAGCGCAGAACGGACGTCTTGCCTTGCTTCCAAGACGCGCTTTACGCGTCCAGAGCAACAACCGCAGGTCATGCCGACGATGGTGAGGCCGAGGGTGGGCATGGTGGGCTGACGGCGGGGGATTTCTTCAACTCTCCCAACGGCGCGGGGCCCACCAACGCAACGTCAGGCTGTTGGCCACGACACTCAGGCTTGAGAGGCTCATCGCCGCCGCGGCGAACGTTGGAGGCAGCAGCCATCCCGTCCAAGGATAGAGAAGCCCCATCGCCAGGGGAATCCCCATCACGTTGTAGCCGAAAGCCCACCCGAGGTTGGTGCGGATTTTGTTCATGGTGTGGCGACCCAAGTCAAGGGCGCCCCGGACGTCCATCAAATCGTCCCGCAAGAGCACTACCTGCGCAGCGTCCACGGCGATGCCCGCGCCGCCTCCCATGGCGATGCCCAAGTCCGCCGATGCCAACGCCGCGGCATCGTTGATTCCATCTCCGACCATCGCCACGCAACGTCCCTCGTTTCGCAGGCGCTGAACGACCTCGCCTTTCGCGTCAGGCAGGACGTCGGCCAGCACGGTGCTGATGCCAACTTCGGCCGCGAGATGGTTCGCCGTGGCCTCTTGGTCACCGGTCAACATGATCACGTCCAACCCCGAACGTTGCATGCCCGCAACGGCGTCCTTGGACGAGGGGCGCAATTGGTCACGAAGTTCCAACCACCCCAGCACGCGCTCGCCTTGGCCGACCAGCACGATGCCCGCACCGGTCTGAGCACGGGCGACCAAACGGTCCCGAAGGTCTTGTTCCAAGGCACATCCTTCGGCGTCCATCAGGTCGATGTTGCCCACCGCGACCGGGCCCGATTCGGTTTCACCGCGGATGCCTTGGCCGGGCCGCACGGTGATGCTCGTGACCTCGGGCAAGGGGCGGTCGAAGTTTGACCACGACCAACGCACGGCCTCCGCGATCGGGTGGAGGCTGTCGTGTTCGAGGGCTGCAGCGAGGCCAAGCATGTGAGGCACCTCACCATGCAGCAATTCGATGTGGGCCACACGGGGGCTTCCCTGCGTGATGGTACCGGTCTTGTCAAGGACGACGGTGTCGATGCGCGTGGATTGTTCAAGCGCTTCGATGCCTTTGACCAACATGCCGTGACGTGCGCCAATGCCTGTGCCGACCACGAGGGCGGTGGGTGTTGCAAGGCCGAGTGCACACGGGCAAGCGATGACCAAGGTGGACACGAGCACCAACATGCTCTGCTCCACCGGTGCTCCGTTGAGGGACCACACAAAGGCCGCCGTCACGGCGAGGCCGATGACAACAGGGACAAAAACACGAGAAATGCGGTCCACCAAACGTTGGATGGGGGCTTTGCCGCTCTGCGCGGCCTCAACCAACCCAATAACGCGGTCGAGCAGGGTCCGTCCAGCGGCCGCGGTCACGCGCACTTCGACGGCGGCGTCCACCGGACTTGCGCCACCGTGCACCTCCTCTCCTTGTTTGACGTTCACGGGGTACGCCTCTCCGGTCAGCGACGAGGTGTCCATCAGCACGCGCTCGGAGAGGAGCACGCCGTCCACAGGGACGAGTTCACCCGCACGGACGCGGATGATGTCTCCCGGAACCAAGGCTTCGACCGGAACGGCTGTGGTGGTGGTGTCGGCGTGATCGTCCAACTTCCACGCTTCTGCGGGACGGAGCCGCATCAGGCCATGCAACGCGTCCGTGGCTTGGAAGCGGGCCCTGGCTTCAAGCCAATCTCCGAGCAACAAAAAGGCGACAATGAAGGCGGCGCCGTCGATGAACACGGTGCCGTCGCCGATCACCCGTCCAGAAAAGGCGCCCACAATCACCGCCACGCTCCACAGGTATGCGGTGCTGGAACCAAGCGACACCAAGACGTCCATGTTGGCGGCACCTCGTCGCACGGCAGCCAGCGCGCGCCGGTGGAAACCGGCCCCTGCCCATGCCCAAACCACACCACCAAGAAGCGCGGCAATGAGGTGGTTGATCCGCACACCGGCAGGGTCGAGGGCACCATGCCCTTCCATGGCCACGAGGTCCTGCGGACCCAGATGGCCAAGGTTCGGCATCCACATCGCCAGCATCATGCATGCGGCGGCCGCCAGCAAGGCCAAACCAACACCCCATCCTCTGCGCCGAAGTTCGGCCTGCCCTTGGCGGCGGCGCTCGAGGGGATCCATGGGCTGCGAGGCATCGAATCCTCCCCGGTTGATGGCCTCGATCACCTCGGCAATTGAGGCGTCTTGTTCAAGGGACACCACGGCGCGTTCGAGGGCCAAATTGACGTTCACGGCGCGTACGCCCGCCACGCCCATGGCAAGC
>DUHJ01000180.1:0-3805 GCA_013330925.1 Candidatus Poseidoniaceae archaeon
TGGACGGCATCGAGGCCACGGACGACCAAGGAAACAACCTCGCATGGCAACGCCCCGACCCTCACCGGCTTCGCATCAAGGTGCCAACCGACGCGAAGCGTGTGAAGGTCCAACATGAGGTCATGGCGTTGGAGATGACCGTCCGCTCGACGCACCTCGATGACGGCCATCTTCACCTGATGCCTCCGTTCACATGGTACCTCCCGGACGAAGCAGACTGGTCGGAAGGCGCGGAAGTGCACCTTTCCCTCCCGAAGGCTTGGACCCCGTTCACACAAATGGAAGCCTCACAGCCGCTCAAAGACGGCACGCACGTCTTTTCGGCTCCAGACAGGGACGCCTTCTTGGACGGAATCATCGAAGCCAACGCTGGGCCTCACAGGACGTGGGACGTGGACGGTCGGCCGCACGTGCTCAACATCTGGGACAGTGCGGGATTGCCCGTGTCGTCGGCGATGATCGACCGATTCATCGAGGATGCAACGAAGATCATCAAGGAACATCATGCGTTGTTCGGCGTCCCCACGCTGGAACCATACGTGACCGTTCTGCATCTGACGGACAACATGCGGGGAGGGCTGGAACACCTTGGTTCTCAAACCTCCATGATGCCCCGCGCCTCTATGATTGACGGAGAAAAAGCGCTCTACAGGGACCTGATTAGTCTGTTCAGCCACGAATACCTCCACCAATGGAACGTCAAGCGCTTGAGGCCGAAGGTCTACCTCGACTACGATTTGTCCAAGGAGATCCCCTCGCCGCTGCTCTGGTGGTTCGAAGGTGGAACGTCATGGCTCGGTGACATGATTTGCTTGCGTTCTGGAGCCTGGACACTCGAGGATTGGAACGAGGAATTCAACCTCAAGGTCAACCGCCACCTCAACCGGCACGGGGCCTCGCACGAGTCCCTGGTTGAATCCAGTGAATCCGCGTGGGTTCACCTCTACAAGCGCACGGCATGGTCCAGTGAACGGAGGATCAACTACTACCTCGAGGGAGAATTTGCCATAATGGCCCTGGACGTCGAACTTCGTCGACGCACGCGCGGTGCTCGAGGACTCGACGACGTCATGGTCGAGGCATTGCGACGCCACGCGGTCGATGCCAGGGACCCCGGCGTTGACCATCGACGTCTTCGACAAGCCCTGACATCCACCGAAGGTGGGCGGCGGCTTGGAGGCATGCTCGACGAACTGATGACGGCCCGGAAGGCCCCCCCGATTGCGTCCATGCTCGACAGTCTCGGGTTGTCTTTGGTGCCAAAAGAGGGCGGCCAAGACAACGACGGGTGGCTCGGCATCGGTCTTCAATCACGCCAAGGAAAGGTTGTGGTGACGACGCACCTCGAAGGTTCACCGCTTCGCGAACTTGTGGATGCCGGTGACGAACTGATCGCCATCAACGGCCGTCGTATCACGGAGGTCAAGCACGTGAAGCGGGCCCTGAGTGAGTGCGCTGACCTCGATGTCGAAATCCTGACCGCACGTGAGGGAGGGCTTCGCGCTTGCACGGTGAAGGCCCTCGCCGCGAAGGACCACTCAAAGGTGAAGATTGTAGGCAAGGGCAACGCCCTCTGGCGCCGCATCACGGCGAGCCGGCAGGTGGATGCCTGAGTCGGTCGAGTGACACGCTGCAGGTCACGTCCATGGACGAGAGGTCGTACTTGGTGCTCCGTGGAGGCATCACACCACGACGCCGCACGTGCTCGACCACCTCCGAATGGAGGAGGGGTTCCTCGGTACCTCGGCGGGACAGAGCAACCGCTGTCGGATCGACCAAGAGCACCGGCACACACCGCAAGCCAAGGCGGTGGGCGACCGCAAGGCGATGATGCCCGTCGAGCACGACATGGTCCACGGCATCGACCACGACCCGACGGCGCATGGCCCCCCAGCGGACGTGCATGTGCGCGCTCTTCCGAACCCTCGAAAGGGTCGTGGCTTCATGCGGCCGAAGCTCGCTGAGTTGCATCAGCGCAGGACCAAGTTGCACATGCACCCCTTGGTTCGGTGCGATAAGGATATGTCGAGTCGGAGAAGGACCCAACATGGACGGTGGAGACGGCGAAGTTCTCGCGTCCGCCCTCCCACCGCATGTCGAGGCGTGGCTTGACCACGTTCTGGCCGCATCAGACGGCCTCCAAGAGGTGGTCAACGGGCTTCATGCCCTCGGTTCGAAGGTCTGGTTGGTCGGTGGTTGCGTGCGTGACGTGCTGGCCGATCGAGGCCGTGACCCTCACGACGTGGATTTGGCGGTGGACGTGGAACCGGCGGTCATGCTCGAGGGCTTCGGCTCCATGGCCGTGGATACCGGTTCGGCGTTCGGGACGGTCACCCTGAAGGCCAGCGGAGGAGGCGAACCCTTCCAAGCGACCACGCTTCGCGTCGACGGCACCTACGTCGATGGACGCCGTCCGGAAGGGGTGGAGTTGGTCACCGACATCGCCCTTGACCTGGCTCGACGCGACCTGACGATCAACGCGATGGCCATTGATCTGTCCACGCGCCAACTCATCGATCTGCACGGTGGACGCAGCGATTTGCGCGCCGGCCGTCTGCGTGCGGTTGGGCTCGCCGACCATCGCTTGGAGGAAGACGCACTCAGGGTCTTGCGCGTCTATAGATTCGCAGCCAGCCCGCCACCTCACCACGCCACATGGGCCGTGGACGACGCGCTCCGAACCGCCTTGCGACGAAGAGCGGATGGCCTTCGCACCATTCCTTCTGAACGGATTTGGGGTGAACTCTCACGTCTGATGGATGCGCCCTTGGCCGACGTCGCTTTGGGCATGATGCACGAAGACGGCGTGTTTCAGGCCCTCCTGCTCGACCGGCACCCCTCCACGGCTGGCCTCGATGTACTCCGCGGTGAAGTCGGAATGGCTGAGGAGCGTATGGCGCTGATCTTCTCCGATCTTGAAGGCCCAGAGGTGGAAGCGAGGTTGAGGAACTTGACCGCACCAAAGCGCGTGATTCAGCGTGTCCGTCGCTTGGTTGCCATGATGCGAATGCCTCCACCCAGCAACCCTCGTGAAGTGCGAGTGCTGCGCCACCGCTGGTACGAGGACTTTGAGGTGTTGCTTCAAATGACATCGATCTTGGAAGGCCTCGGAGTCCTCCAGGGTTGGACGGCGGCGCGAAGCGTTCTTGACAGCACACCCCCGGTACGGGAGCGTGACCCCTTGCTGGACGGCCATGCCATCATGGAAGCCACCGGAGTGAGGCATGGACAGGACTTGGGTCGATTGAAATCGTGGCTCCATTACTTGCAAATTGAACGTGACGTGGCCACCAAAGAAGACATGCTGAATCTGCTGTGCCGTCTACCATGGCAGCAACATGAGGTTTCGTGGCCCAAACTTTGACCTGATACGGCCACACCTTCAAATCTCGACCGCGCTCATCCTCTCACATGGTGCGGAAGGCCGTGGTCAATCTTGCTCGACAACGTGCTGCGGAAGCCCTGCGTGCAAAAGGTGTCAACGACGACATCATCGACCGACTTCCGTCCATCGAAGACGGGTTCGTCACATGGATCTCTCGTAGCGAGATGCCCATGGAAGCCATCGACGAAATGCTTCGCGCAAGGGGAGGCTTCGTGGAGATCGACGACCTGTCCAACGTGGTGGAACGCACCACGGGTCATGCCCCTCCAACCTGGGTCTTGGATCTCTTGATGACGTCCATGGACGCCGACGGAGATGGTTTGCTGTCCAACACAGAAGTGTGGACATGGGCAAACGATCGCGGACTGGACGTGCCTCCCCACCTGCTTGCTGTGGAGGAGCCAGAACCCGAGCCTCAGC
>DUHJ01000180.1:4153-5192 GCA_013330925.1 Candidatus Poseidoniaceae archaeon
GATCCTCAGCCCGAGTGGCAAGAATCTCCCGGCCCTAAACCCATTCAGGTTCAAGTGCGGGAAAAGCCAACACCGCGGCCCGTCCGGACCCAACCTGTGCCCCGCCCCATCACGGCGGTTGCGGCCACCCAAAGCACACTCCAAGGCCTGCTCGAAGCGTTCTCTCAAAACCTACGTGGCGATGAGATTCAAGCCATCGTGGATGCCAACACCGACACGTTCCACGTCAGCGGAACGGTGAACGGAAACAAGGCAACCCTGCTCGGAGAAGCAGGGTGGAGAAACGGCAGGACCCTGACCGTCACCACCGATTTGGGAGAAATTGACGTGCAGATTCCCGGTGAGTTAACCACCGACCTGAAGCATGTGGACCACCAAGTGAACCTCCACGGTTGGAACCGTGGACTATCCCGGGCCGTGTTCCGTCTGGCTTGATCAGCGCAGAGACCGTGCAATGACGAGGCGCTGAACCTCTTGCGTGCCTTCGTAAATTTGGGTGATTTTCGCGTCGCGGAAGAAGCGTTCGACCGGGAATTCCTTGGTGTAGCCATAGCCACCGAGCACTTGGATGGCGCGCTCTGCAACCCACATCGCCGTGTCTCCGGCGAAGAGTTTCGCCATGCTGGCTTCTTTGCTGTGACGGGGTCCGTCGTCCTCGTAGTGGTGCTGCTTTGCCCAAGCGGCACGGTACACGAGCAGGCGAGCGGCGTCGATCTGTGTGGCCATGTCGGCCAAATACGCGGTGATCATTTGGTGAGCCACAATCGGTTTCCCGAAGGTCTCGCGCTCATGGGCGTACTTGAGGGCGGCTTCGTAGGCCCCTTGCGCAATGCCGAGGGCCTGAGCAGCGATGCCAATCCTGCTGTTGTCCAGGGCGTTCATGGCGATGGGGAAACCGTTGCCCGCGCCCTTCAGGACGTTCTCGACAGGCACTTTGCAGTTCTCAAGGACGAGGGTGCAAGTGTCGGATGAGCGGATACCAAGTTTGTCCTCCTTCTTCCCGACGGTGAGGCCTTCGAAGGCCTGCTCGACGATGAAT
>DUHJ01000180.1:5531-7365 GCA_013330925.1 Candidatus Poseidoniaceae archaeon
CCCGCCGTGCTTTTTGACCCCATAGTCGGGGTGGCCGACGTCCTTTGCAAAGAGCACGTAGATGCCGGCCTGTGCTCCATTGGTCACCCACATCTTTTCCCCGTTCAGGAGGTAATGGGTGCCGTCGTCGCTGAGCTTTGCTCGGCAAACCATCGCCGCGGCGTCGGTGCCCGCGCCGGCCTCACTGAGCGAGTAGGCGCCCACCTCACCTGCGGCGAGGCGAGGAAGGTAAGCCTGCTTCTGTTCCTCGGTGCCGTGGAGGTTGATCGTCATCGCGCAGAGCCCGACATGGACGCAGAACATGACGGCGAAGGAGGGGTCAACGCGCGCCAGTTCTTCCACGATGATCGCTTCAGCGATGTCGTTGAGCTTGGCGCCGCCGTATTCATCGGGCACCGTGACCCCTTGAAGGCCGAGTTCGAGGAAGGCTTGCCATTCCTCGACAGGCGGCCGCTGATCGTGGTCCCTGCTCTCTGCGGTCGGGGCCAGCACCGTCTCCGCAAAATCACGGACCATTTCACGAATCATTTCGTTTTCTTCGCTTTCGAGGAAGTCCATTGGCTCACCCGTTCAAAGCAGGGGACCTCGGCTCTTCAAGCATGTGCCCACGCCTAAGCGCGTCTTTGGTGGCATTCAAATACCGCGTCTTGAACGCGGCGATATGGACGAGGAGGACATCGAGTTCACCATCGCACACAACCGACGATATTCAAACGCCCACCTTTGGTTCCAAGACGTCAAGGACGAACGGGTGATGATCGGCATCAGTGAGTACTTGCTGGCCGATGCCGGTGCTGTCCTGCGCGTCAACCTCCCCGACCAAGGGCAGGAAATTGGCGAAGGCGACGTGTTGTTCTCGTTGCGCACGGAATATGAGGCGCTGCGATTCACCTCACCGTTCTCCCTGCGTGTCACCGAAGTCAACGGTGAACTGGAAAGCACGCCTGAGACAATCAACGACTCACCCTACGACAACGGCTGGGTGCTCATCATCGAACCCCACGCCGACGCCGACGATGCCCTTCTCGAGGCGGACGAATACATCGAATTCCTCCAAGAGGCGTGAGCCAAGGCTAAGTCCCATCTTGGGACAGCATGGGGCATGAAGGACGCGATGCAACGGCTGACTGCGTCACTTGAAGCCGCACCCATCGTGTGGAAGGACGGCTATCCCTACTTCGTCCACCCTGTGACGGACGGCGTTCCTCGATTGGACGGTGACGTGCTTTCTGCCATCGTTGAACTCATCGGCGACCGGGTCCATTGGGAAGAGGTGGACCTCATCCTTGGCATCGAAGCGATGGGATTGCCGTTGACCGCGCCGCTCGCCGTGGGTCACGACCGCCCGCTCGTGGTCGCTCGAAAACGAGCCTACGGCCTCGAAGGCGAAGTGGTCGTGGACCAAAGCACGGGCTATTCGAAGGGCGCGATGTACCTCAATGACGTGCGCCCTGGAGAGCGCGTGCTGATCGTCGATGACGTGTTGTCCACCGGAGGCACCCTCCGGGCCGTGATCGACGGCATCCGCCGCTGCGGTGCCGAAGTGACCCAGGTCGTCATCGTCGTGGAGAAAGGACCTGGCTTGGCGGACTTGCATGAAGAGGAGCCGGACCTCGACCTGTCCGCCCTGATCGCGTTGGACGTGGTGGACGGGCGCGTCGTGACCCGCCCTGCGACGAGCATGGCTTGAAAACGGGACGGCGTGACGGCCCCTTGGGAGCGCCATGGACCTCAACCGTCATGATTTCCAACTCGAGGAGTTGATGGAGCGTATCAAGGACGGCGACCATCTCCTCATCGCGTTGCAGGTTCCTGAAGGCCTCAAGATGCAGGC
>DUHJ01000201.1 GCA_013330925.1 Candidatus Poseidoniaceae archaeon
CCAGTGGCCTTTGCGATACGGTTCGCGGCGGTCTCTTTCTTGGTCCGGCCACCGCTGATGATCGCCCAACGACCGCCGAGGGCCTCGGCTTGTTTTGGCGTGGTGCCCATGAGCAAGGGCACGCCGTTGATGGCCACCAGCACCACACCGAGGCGCAAATCCAGATCCTTGAACCACTGGCGTTGTCCTCGAACAATGAAGGCCCCCGCACCGACGAATTCACCGGTTTGCGCGGTCTTCGACACCTGAGCGGGTTTGACGGAGTAGACGGTACCGTGGCCACCGCCGCTTCCCCATGCGCGGCTCCAGCAGAGGGCCAACTGTGCGCCGTGCTCAAGGTCTTCCTCGGTGATGGGTCCTGCATCGATGCGGTCGCTGAGTCGGAACGCCGGCATGCCCTCTGGGAGGTAGGCGGGTGGGCGTTCGTCGACGGTGAATCCGCGTTGGGACTGCATGGCGCATGACGGCGCGCCGTGCAGGTCGGCGTGCAAGTAGCGGTCGTCGCCTTTCAGGTGCTTTTTCACGATGGCGTCGTTGCCTTTCGCGTCCCGGCCCCCGACCATCAAGCGACCGTTGGCAAGCATGGTCCAACGGTGGTGCTCAAACCAGAGCCGTTTGGACCGCTTCACACGGACGACTTGTCCGCTGGCCTGCTGTTTTGCTTCCTTCTTCTTGGCGCGTTCCAATTCGGTTCGCGTCGTTTCCAGCGCAGCGACCGCACCTGAGGACTTGTCCTTCTGCTTGCGGGCTGCCGAGAAGAGCCGTTGCGCGTTTTGGTGCACCGTTTCGTCGAGGTGGAGGGTGACTTCCTGCTGTCCCGGTTCTCCGTCCTCGTTCGGCAGCACGCAACGGATGGTCCGCTCGGCCGGGTCTGCGCTCCGAATCCAGGGGATTCCCTTCAGCGCAGCGATGACCGCATCCCAACCCGTACGTTCCACCGCTTCTCGCGTTTGGGCCAAAAGCCCGTCCACGTGGGTCCAATGCTCCTGAATGGCATGGCCGAGGGCCTGTTGCTTCTCCACCTTGGCGTGGAAGCCACCGAGGGCCTTCTCCTGCTGGGCCAGGCGTCGCTCGAGGCGCTCAACGTCGGTGGAGTGCCCTCGTCCGGGCGCGGCCGCGTTGACCTGTTCAAGCTCACGACGAAGCAGCGCGTCGGAATCATGGCCGCCCCACCATGCATCGATCGCGTGGAGCATGCCGGAGAACGCCAACGTCGTCCGCCCTTCGTGGTCGGGCAACAACACCGGCGTGGCTTCTTCGACGTGTTCCATGAGGTAGGCATCAAGGGCGCCGTCGGTGGGTGCTTCAGGGGCGTCTTCCTTCAGGACCAGATGTCCAGCTCGCTCTTCCTCCAAGCGGTCGAGAAGCCCACGCAGTGCAGCATGCACGGTGGTCGCATCGGCCGCTGCTGCATCCAAGCCGGGCTCGATGCCAGCCGCATCGCAGACGGCGTTGGCCAAACGCCCACCCAGGTTCACTTGGCCACCAAGGGTCGAGGCAAGGTTGCGGTCGGAGTCGGCGAGGATCGACGCAAGTGCATCCACGTCCAGTTCGTCAGGGTCCTGCGCAGGGGGAGGAGGGAGGTACGGTTCGCCGCGTTTGAGGGTACGGTCACGGTACGTGGCGTGTGTCAGCGGTTGGATGATCGTCTGCTCTTCATCGAGCAGGATGACGTTTCCTTCGCCAAAACACTCGATGACAAGGTGTCGGTCACCGCCTTTCGTGGTGAAGGTCAAGCGCAGGAGGCGATCGAAGGCCACCTGTTCAACGGCGATGAGGCGCGCGTTGCCCAATTGTTTGCGAAGGAGCATGGCAAAAGGCGGTGGAGACATCGGCATCGGACGGTCTCGGGTGGACGTCGAAATGCGCCGGCCTCGGACGATGACGAGGTCAAAGGCGTCCGCATCCTTCGGGTTGAAGCGGAGCACAACTTGCTCGTAGTGGGGCATGTAGGATTTCTTGACCCAAGCGCCAAGATGAGCCTGGAGCTCATGGGCAATGGCACGCAAATCGAACGCGCTCATCGCCTGCTTCATGACGACCCCGCTCGGAGGGGGGTGGCCTTGTTCTTGACGCTGATGCCCGCTTTGTTGCCCTCAGGCTTGACCTGAGCGGCCATCGAGCACCTCGAGGACGCCACTGGCGATGGCCATGATGCCGGCCACGACGGCGATGTACACGCCAATCGAAGCGCCCATGACGCTGTCCGGGTCGTCAGGAAGCGCACTTCGCCAGAGCAAGACGGCGAGCACGATCACCACGCCTGCGAGCATGTTGCCCCACCGGGCGTTGTCGGTTACGACCGAGGGAATCGCATCCACACCCACTTTGGGAAGGACCGCCATCACCGTACACACCAAGGCCAGCACCGTACCGATCCAGAGCCAAGTGCCTCCCTTCGAACCGGCTTCAACGCTGATCATGCACTCTGCTTTGGCGTCTGCTGCGGCTGAGGTGGCCTCATCGATGACGGTTTGGTTCCCACCGCTCAAGGCCGTGGCCATGTTTACGGTCAACTCCTCGAACCGGTCGCACGCGCCTGCTTGAGTCCCCTTGTGGACCATCTCCGTGCTGTTTTCCGGGGGCGTCTCATCCATCGGTGTGGACAAGTAGGCGGAGGAGGAGATGCAGATGCTTTGGTTGGCCTCTTCACCGATGCCAGAGCAATCGTAGGTGACGCTGCTTAAGCCCGAGCTGATCTGGAGACCCCCCTCGACGTCTCCGGTGAGCCACGCTCCGTTGAACTGAGCGACCATGGAGAGGAGAAGCGCCATGGCAATGAGTCCCACGGCCCCCCAGCCCAACATGCTCGGGCCTTCGCCTGTCACGGTGGGTTGTGCCGTGGCTTGGGTGGGCATCGTCTGCGTCGCCAACGGTTGCGGCATGGCTTGAGCGGGCATTGTCTGAGCCATCGGTTGTGCCGCAGCCGGTGCCACGGCGGCGGGTTGGACCGCTTCTGGCATGGCTGGCGCAGCCGCGACGGGCGCCCCTGCAGCAGGCGTGAAATCCGGGTAATACTGTCGTGTGTACGCGAGCGCTTGATCCGCAGAATAACCCTGCGCGACAAGACCGTCATGGTAGCTTTGTGCGTCTGCCATGTGCCGTCAGCATCAATGGCACACTTAGCCTTCACGACCGTTGAAGGGTCATGCAACAGGATGCCAGCCGCCGTTGTGCTGCCGCACCGTGCCGTGTTCGGCGTGGGCGAGCAGGTGGGCAAGCGTCTGGTCTTGGGCCAGCCCCGGATGTGCGTCCGGGCTGTCAGCGTACGCCTCTGTGGCGATGTCCGCTACCGAGGTCCGGCCGGCATGCACGGCGTCCAGAACCCGGTCATGCCGCGCTCGGCGATGGCTTAGGTAGTGGGCCAGCAAGGCTTGAGGACGGGTGATGACCGGTCCGTGCGAGGGGAACAACATGTGGGGCTGGAGGGCAGCCAAGCGTTCCAGTTGTTCGAGGTAGACGACCATGTCGCCTTGACCCGGTGGGATGAGGATGGTGCCAATGCCGGCCACCATGTCGCCTGCCACCAAGCCGGCTTCGCTCAGGAGACAGAGATGCCCAGGGTGATGACCCGGCGTATGGAGCACGGTCCAACGGTGCTCTCCCAACGTGATGACGTCACCGTCGTTGAGGGCCCGATCGACGCGCATCCCCCCGTCTTCATGCCCCCAAATGGGCACATCAAAGGCCTCGCGAAGGAGGTCCTCGTCTCCGATGTGGTCGCCGTGTCCGTGGGTGTAGAGGTAGGCTTGGACCTCGCCTCCGTGGCGGTCAACGGCGTCAGCGAGTTCCTCCATGGCTTCCCGATGGGTGATGGCGGGATCCACGACGATGAGCGGTCCGCCGGGCGGTCCGATGAGGTAGCAATTGGTGTGGTCCGCAGGCGGTAAGGTGGCCGTGGGCACGGGAAGCACCTGCACGCCATAAGCGAAGAGGATGGATGCCCGACCTGGCCGTTGCTTTGCCACGAAAGCCATGGCCTCGGCCGCATCGCCGCCGTTGCTGCTTAACCTGCGTGCAAGGAACTGAAGCAAGGACACCACCGGTGGGGCGATGCGCATGGTGTGGTGGCGCCAATCGTGGAGGAAGGCTTCAGCCGTGGCCCATCGCATCTCCGTGAATTCTGTTTGAGGTTCAAGGTCGAGCTCCGGGGTGTCGTCCACCGAACCAAGGTGGACATGGAGGAAGGTGTTGTCGAATTGCATCGGGCCAAAGGGTGGCGTGGTCCGCTGGCTGATGACGTTCATTCCACGCAAATCCACGGCAGGTGAACCGATGGCCATCGCATTCGCCCAAGCACTTCGGTCGGTCAGCAGGGAGGTGCGTAGGTCTGTACCGATTGTTTGCAACCGTTCACCGTCCCACCACCAACCGAGTTCCTCCGCCATTTCGCGGGCACCGGCAAACCGGGCGAGGTCGTGGTCATCGCCGACGGCTGGGAGGTCCACGGCAGCAAAGGCTTCTGCCTCGCCTCGAGCGACGCCCCCGCCTGGAAATGCCCAGGTTTGAGGGAAGGCCCGCATGGTGGGTGAGCGCAGTCCGAGAAGCACCTCAAGGCCGTCAGGCCCGTCCCGAGTGACCGTCAAGGTCACCGTCGGTCGGGGTGGTCGGCGGTTGACACCGTCGAGGTGCATCCCAGCAGGCACCTCACTCATGCTCGGTCGTAGCGAGCGTTGCGGTTCATCCTTGCGTTTGACTCAGGCTTCAAGGCCAACGGCTCCATGCCAATGCATGGCGCGCCACCTGACCGTCGAGGATGAACTCGCGGAATTGGCGCAAATCGTGGCCGAGGCCGAGGCTGAGGGCATCGATCCGTGGCCCGAACCGAAACCTGACCGACCATGGGCCAAGTGGACCATCGCGACCTTCGTGACCGTGATGATGTTGTCATGGGTCAGTCAACTGCTTTTCCGGGTCGTGGAAATCACCCGTGAAACGGTGCCCTGATGCGGCACCGTTGCCTTCAAATGGAGAACGAGGGTGCCTCGCAGCATAGTCCCTTAGTGTAGCGGTCCATCATG
>DUHJ01000003.1 GCA_013330925.1 Candidatus Poseidoniaceae archaeon
TCCGCTTTGCGTACGCGACGTACTTCTTCACGAGGTTCGTGTCAAGGATGTCCTGACCGTCCGCGGTGGTCGTGGCCTGGCTCACGCCGCGGCTGGGGTCAAGTGCAGTGCCTTCGGCGATGAGCGTCTCACTGGTGCCTGAGGCGCGTGTGGACAGGATGTGCGACGCGATGGCGGTGTCGAGTTCGGTTTTCGGAACGTCGGTCATCACCCAGATGACGTCAAACCGAGAAATCAGGGGCGGAGCGAGGTTGATCTGCGCCGTAAACGGCACGTCTGAAACCGGTTGAAATCGGCCTGCCTTTGGGTTCGCGGCGGCCAGCACGGCGCAACGGGTTTGCAGGCTTGCGTTGATGCCCGCCTTGGCGATGGAAATGCGCTGCTGCTCCATCGCTTCGTGCATGCTGGAGCGGTCGCCTTCGTTCATCTTGTCGAATTCGTCGATGGCCGCAAGGCCGAGGTCTGCAAGCACAAGGGCTCCTGCCTCGAGCGTCCAGCGCCCGTCGGCGTTGGCGTCCTGAACGGCGGCGGCCGTCAGTCCTGCGGCTGAAGCGGACATGCCCGACGTAAACCGGCCGCGCGGCGAGAGTTGTGCCATGTAGGAGAGCAATTGCGACTTGGCCACTCCAGGGTCACCCATCAGCAAAATGTGGATGTCACCACGGCTTCGCGTGCCGTCGTCGTTCTTCCGAGAAACGCCACCAAACAGTTGGAGCATGAGCGATTTCTTCACTTCCGGCATGCCGTAGATCGAGGGGGCAATCGAGCGCGTCAACAGGTCGTAGATGTCCTTTCGGCGAGCCAAGTCTTTGATCTCACGAACCTCTTCTTCGGTGATGACGATCTCTTCCAAGGGCACGTTCTGACGCTCCAGCGAGTGGATGCGAAGGAAGATGTCGAACACGGGGGTGTCCTTGCCTCCCTTGCGTTGGGAGCGAATGAAGAGCACGCCGTTGGCCTTGACCCGGTCGCCAGGATTCAACTGGCCGCAGAGGTCTTGCTCCGCAATGCATAGAATGCGCTCGGGTTGAATGCCTCCACGCATCTGTTCGGGAAGTTCCTGAAGTTCGATGAATTGGGTGTTGATGAGGCTTGAATCGCGTTCCACCAACGAGAAGCGGGTTTCGCGGGCCTTGCGGTCACATCCCCCGTCGATGGGATCGCAGAGCATCGGTTGGATGAGTTCCTGTTCGTTGGGCTGATGCACCGTGCTGAGGTGCCCGCAGGCCGAACAGCGGAAGGTCGCGATGTAGATGCGAGGGCGAACCCCGGAAATCTTCGTGGTGACCGCGTCGATGGAGAGCATCTGGCCGAGGTCTTCGGCACGAAGATGGGAAATCGCCCGGGTCTGGTCGGACGGGAGGTGAACGATGCGGATGAAGGGATCCATCGCCCCGTGGCCTTCGTCCACCAGCACTTGCTTCACCGCTTGCTTGGAGGCCTCGAGGTGAAGGTCAGGTTGGACCAGCAGGCTCTGGGCAAAATCGAGGTCCCATCGCTCGAGGTCACGGTACGACACTTCGACGCTCTGGGTGTCCGGCCATTCGACGGCCAAGTTGTGCAAGGCTTCGTTGAACAAGTCGCGCAGCAGGGACTCCCAGCGGGTCTGGAGGTCGGCTTCGTGCATCGGAATCATGGCCACACCTCCGGACTTGCCAAATCCACGACTTCGGAACATAAGCACTTCCCCGACGTTGAACCACCCCCTCGCTTCCACTGGAGAATTCGTGCACCCGCATGGCCTCGTTCGTACGTTGTGTTGAGGTTCCTGTCCCCGTCTTCCGAAGGGCTTGGGTCTGGCCACATGTGCCTCTTCTCGCACCACCTGACTTGAGGGAGCATTCATGGGACGCGTGCAAAACCTGTGGGCATGAGCGACACGATGGACTACGCCAGTGCCGGGGTCGACATCGACCTCGAGGGCAGCGCCGTGGCGTCCCTCATCGGCGCCCTTGGTCGAAGCGTGCGCACGCCCGGCACGCCAGGTGCACCTGTGGACCTGCCCGGCGGCTTCGGCGGATTGCTGGAGTTTGGCGACCACCTTCTGGCGATGGCCACTGACGGCGTGGGCAGCAAGTTGCAGATCGCCTCGAGCCTCAACGCATGGGGCGGCGTGGGGATTGACTGCATGGCGATGAACGTCAACGACCTGCTTTGCGTGGGCGCTGAACCGATGGCCTTTGTCGATTACATCGCCGTGCCCAAGCCCGACCCTGAGGTCCATGCCGCCATCGGTGCCAGCCTGGCCGAAGCCTGCCGACGTGCTCGCGTCACGCTTGCAGGAGGCGAGACCGCCAGTCTGCCAGGCATCGTCACGGAAGTGGACTTGTCCGGTACCGCGCTTGGGTACATGGGGCGCAACGACGCCATCACGGGCGAACACGTCCAAGCCGGCGACGTGCTGATCGGTCTGCCCGCTTCTGGCATCCATTCCAACGGCTACAGTTTGGTGCGTCGCATCATGGAGCACGTCGGTGCTGACCTGAGCGCCCCGGCGCCTTTCGATGCCGTGGTCGCAGGACGGCGCATCGAGCGCTTCGCGACCCAAGACGGTGAAACGCCCACCCTCGGCGAAGTGCTGCTGAATCCGACGCAGGTCTACGTGGATCCCGTCATCGACCTGCTCAACCACCTCGATGCGGGCCATCTCGGTGGTCGCACAAGCGTGCGTGGCCTCTGCCACGTCACCGGAGGTGGCCTGTCCAACTTGCTCCGCCTGAACGCCGACGTCGGTTGGCGCATCGATGCGCCCTTGCCGGTGCTGCCCGAATTTACGTGGTTGCAAGAGACCGGTGGCGTCGAGACTCGGGAGATGTACCGGACCTTCAACATGGGCATGGGCATGGTGCTCGCCGTCGATGCGGCTCACGCCAAAGGTCTCGCTGCATGGTTGGCAGAGCGCATGCCCGGCAGCGCCGTGGTCGGCACCGTCGTCGAAGACGAGGCTCCAAGCGTGGTTCACGTGCCGACGGGATCGACTTTCAGCCACTACTGAACGTCACTCGGCTTCCGTTGCACCGGTGAGCATCACCGATTCAGCGGCTGAGGTGCTGGCCCCACGGATTTTGCTCAGCGGGAACAGCAGGCAAAATTGCAGGACGGCGCCGATGAGAAAGAGGTTGGGGAAGTTGCCTCCAAGGGCTTCGAGGACCGAGGGTGAAAGGAGGGTGCCCGACAACGCGCCCACGTTGATGAGCGTCATGTAAAGGGAAAATTGGGTTCCGCCAAGGTCGCTCTCTGTGAGGCTCATGAGCAAGGCGATGACGTTGTTTCCGACGATGCCCCAGACGAAGGTCCAAACAATCCACACGAGCGTCATGATGCCCGCGTCACTCCATTGCGAACGGCCAAGGGACCACAAGGTGGTCAACGACGCGCCGACGATGATGCCCCACCACAGGACGGTCTTGATGCCAAAGCGGCGTCCAAGTTCGCCGCCTGTCAGGACGCCCAACAGGGTGGCCAAAGTGATCAGGCCGCCCTTCAAGGCGAGGTATTCGGTGTCGCTCCATCCGAGTTCCTCGATGAACAGGAAGGGGAATTGGATGTCGATGAGGCCCATGCCGGCGCCCATGCCACCGCCGATCCACATCATGACGGCAAACAACAGGGCCCACGCCGGCGCGCCACCGCTCAGGGCACCACGGAGACCTGACACGATGTCCCCGAAGCTCAGGGCGCCCACCTCAGCCGAGGAGGACGCTTCGCCCGTGGCTGCGTCCCATGGGAAACGACGGTCTCCCGGACGCTCGCGCAGGAAGATCGGCACCAGCATGATGGCGGCAAGCACGGGCAACTGCACCGTCAAGGCAGCTTGGAAGCCTGATTCAGAGAGGATGCCGCCAAGCACGATGGCCGAGAACATGAAGCCGAAACCCTTCGAAGCGAACATGAAGCCGTTCGCACGGGCCAGGTCTTCTTCTGGAATGAGGTCCACCGCGAGGGCGTCTGAGCTCACGTCCTGCAAGGTCGCGAAGACGTTGTGAATCAGGAAGAAGACCATAATGGACGAGAGCCCGGCTTCCAGATTTCCAGCGGCAAGGGGGTCGTCGATGGTCAGGAAGATGCCCATGGTGATGATCATCCCGAGTTGTGCGATGATGATCCACGGTCGACGCAACCCATAGGCTGGGAAACGAACGCGATCGATGAGCGGGCCAAGCACCAGTTTTCCGAACATCCAAGGAAGGGTGCCTGCCAACGTGAGGGCCGCAACCTGGTCGTCACTGATTGAATCGGCATCGACGAGCACCGCGACGAACGCGACGGTGATGAAGGCCCACGGCACGCCCTGTGCAAAATACAGGGCACAGAGGGTCCCAAGACGGGCGCGCTTGCTTTCTTGCAGGGTAGTCATGGAGCGTAAAGCCATCGTTCACCTTCTGAAGTTTACTTCGGATGAGAGCCTCCTTGGGGCTTTTTTCGAAATCAGAGGCAAAACTCATCCCAACGTGCATCTACCGGTCATGCATGGACCTTGAATCGGCCGCCAACCTCGGGGAGGCTCTGAGCGGTTTGGCCATCATGTTCACGCTCCTGTTCGGTCTACGTCAAGTCCTTGAGGTGAACCGAAACCGCCGCTTTGAGATTTCACAGACCATCGCAAACTCACTGGAGAACTCGCTGGTCCAACGTGGATTCGCCAACTTAGGGCGGATTCAGCCAGGCATGACCCTCCAAGAATTCGGGGACATGGCCAGGGAAGACAAGGACGCCATCAACGCCGTCATCGTGCTGATGGCCAACCACGCCGTCATGACGTTCCACCGAAACCTTTCGTTCGACATCGTGGCGTCCTTTTACCGCGGATATTTGCCGTTGATCAGCGCAGGCTTGCGGCACGTCATGACGCTGGTCGAGAACGCCTACATCCACCACGAGGGCAGCGCGGTCACCGAAGAAAACGGATTGGGCACGAACCATTGGGTGTTCTGGTTGCTTGATCGAATGGAAGAGACGTCAAACTCGGTGGAATACAAGCCACACGTTACCCAAACCGAGTGGCGCCCCTGACGTGCGCCCGCATGGACCATGAAGGATGGACGCTCACGTTCCACCATGCAAGAGCCCGAGGGGTGGCCCGGCAACCTCTGGTTGGAGGGGGCCACTCTCGTTCATCTCCCGGCCGAACAGCCGCGTCCTGAAGCACGCCCCCGGGGACCGGCCAAACGCATCGGACCGGGTTTCCTCAACCCCGCCATGGCACCGGCCAGAACACGTTCAGTGATGCTGCTGGCCGATGCGCTCGAACATGACTGGTTGGTGCCAGAGGGCGCGCCTGTCCGGGTTTTGGACGCCTTGTGCTCCACCGGCGTTCGCATTCGCCGCTGGCGGCAGGAGCTGCCTGAAGCGCACATCGAACGCGTGGTATTGACGGGGAACGATCTGGACGCGCATGCCCTCGACTGGGCCGTGGCCTCATTCGAAACCCATCCGAGCGGCCGGCCGCCCGCCGCGCGGCCCGAGCACCGCCAGCATGCGGTGAAGCCACGCGAGGTCGAGGGCGTGCACCTCACCGAGGAAGATGCGCGTGTTGCCCTGCTTCGTGGCGGCTGGCAGTGGGTCGATCTGGACCCCTTTGGATCGCCAATGCCCTTCCTTGATGCCGCCCTGCAGGGCATGGCCCGTCGCGGCGTGCTGGAGGTCACCGCGACGGACACTGCAGCATTGACCGGCTCAAGCGCGGCCAGTGGCCGACGGAGGTACGGTTTCCATGGCCAAGTCGACCATTATGCCCACGACGACGCCGTTCGAGCCCTGCTCGGCAACGTGGCGTTGGCCGCAGCGCGCCAAGACCGCGAAATCACGCCCCTTCTCGCTTTGTTTGACGGCCATCACGTTCGCGTGTCGGTGATGGTTCGGACCTCAAAAACCGGAGCAAGTGCCGTGCACGACCACATCGGCTGGCGGATCCGTGAAGCCGACGTTCCCTATCGCTTCGTCCGCCATCCCACGCCAGAAGAGACCGAACGAGGTAGCGGTCCGATGTGGACTGGCCCGCTTTGGCATGCGGACATCGCTGGCCGAATGACCGAAGGCAACGCGCTGGCCTTGACCACGCCCGATGATTCAGCCTTGGACATGTGGAGAAGCAAGGGACTGCAATGGGACGAAGCGGACGTCGAGCATGCGGCGCGTGAAACCGTCCGGGGGGTGCGGCACATCGCGGAAGCATCGGACCTCATGGCCATGGACGGGAAGGACACGACGCTGCTGAACCTCGACGATTTGCCCCGATGGACGGGGACGGGGAAGACGCCTCGCCTTCAGCGCTTGCTGGACGCCCTGCATGCGGAAGGCTTCGCTGCAGCTCGAGCACCCGACCTCAATCCGTTCGTGATCACCGATGCACCGTTCGACGCCGTGGTCAACGCCGCCCGAGCAGTGTGACTCACATCACGGAGGGGTCCATGCCTGGACCGTCCCCGCTCCCGAGTTGATGACCGGGGCCAATGGGGTCGGGCAGGACAGATTTGGCCCGTTCGATCATCTCGCGAACGCTGTCTTCAATGGTGCGTGCGTTCTCAAGAAGGTCGCTGAGCGGAAGGTCCAGACCGGTCAAATCGGAGATGGCTTCGACGGCGATGGCCGCGGCGCGCGCATCGGGGTACATGGGGTGTGCTTCGGCAAGCAAAGCCACGATGTCCATGCCCAATCGGTCGCCCTCGCCAAGAAGGAAACCGGTGATGCCCGAGACCACACCTTGGCGAATGGGTTCGATGCCAGCGGTGCGCAACGCTTCCCGCATCGCGTCCGTGCTGCCCACGCCGTAGAGGTCGCCTCCATCGAAGTCCTTGTCGGGCCGGAGCAGCCCGTCGACGATGATGAGCCGGTCGAACCCGCCTTTCGAAAACCATTCGAGCACGGTGGTCGCCAACGCGATGTCCTTGTCGTCCTCGAATTGGATTTCAGCCGTGAACACACCGATACCTTCGCCTTGGTACACCCGAACTGGATGCTTGGGGACCTCGTCTTGGATGAGTGCAACGGCGGGGAATTCTGCGTTCAGCACCGTGCCTTGCTGCTCCAGGCCAAGGGCGCTGATGACGTGGGACGCGGCGATGACGCCCACCATGCCAGAACTTGAGAAACCGCAAATGGCGATGCCTCCGGTACGGGGGTCTGCACCTTTGTTGAGGACCAGGGCATACGGTTTGAACGGAGTTTCCACGCCTTCACCTCGTCATGTCGTCCGGTAGGACGGTCAAGAATCCTCGCTTCCATCACTCGTTGTATTCCGACCAGTCTTCTTGGCCGGCTTCGCGGTACCACCACGTTCCAACCTCGTCTTCGTACCATTCCGTGCCGAATTCATCGACGTTGATGCCCTCGTCGGTCGAAGCTTCCTCGTATGACTCCGAGGAAGGATCGGCATCGTCCTCGTCGGGATAATCCGCGCCCGATGCTTCGGAAATCAGGGCGTCGCTGGGACGTTCCTTGACCTCGGGCTGAAGTTCTTCGATGCTTGCACCGGTAGCTTTCAGTTGGGTCAAACTGCTTGTCGTGGTCAGGTCAACGGCGTCGTCACGGGTCGAACCCACCGGGCCGTATTCGAAGTCGTCGAGGTCATCTTCGGAGAAATCCTCGTCGTCTTCTGGCCGGCGAAGGAGCACAAAGGCCACCGCAAGCCCCGCGACAATGGCCACGGCGCCCAATCCGATGATCAGTCCATTGGACCCGCCCGAGGCATCGCTCGAGCCGTCGTCCACCGTCGCCTCTTCCAAGGTCCACGAAAGCGAGATCGAACCGTCGTAACTCAGGCTTGCGTTCGATGCGGTGGTCAAGCGGTAGGTGGTCGTCGCCTCAAAGGCCGTGCCAGATTCGTCGGCCAACGAACGGAGGGTGGTCATGGACCACACCACTTGCCGCTCGCCGTTGGCTGGAATGTCGCCATCGCCTTGCAGCAGATCGAACCGCATGAGGCCCAAGGTTTCGGTGGTCGTGTCCACGGACACCGTCACGGTAAACGCGTTCGGATTCCGCAGGAGGCACTGCGTGTTCTGGTCGACCGTCACGTCGCGCGGGAAGGAACGAACGGTGCAATCGCTGATCTCCAGGGGCAAAAGCGCCGTGACCTCGGCCGGCTCGCCGGTGCCTCCTTGCCCACCGCCCGTCTGGTTTCCAGGATCCACGCCACCGTTGTCGTTGGTTCGAACCAACGTGACCTCGTGCACGGCGGGCATCAGGACCCAAGGTCGTCCATCGTTGTCGATTGAGAAACGCACCACTGCGGCCTCGATGGAGGCGGAATCCAGCACGTAAGCCCCGGCGTTCGGCAGCAAGGTGCCGTTGCCAAGTTCGTTGCCGTCAGCGGACAACATGACGTAGTCAACGGCCACCGAAGGGGCGGCTCCGGTTTGTTCAACCATGGTCTCTTGCACGCTCAGGTCGATCGACCATGTTCCGTTGTCAACGACCTCGACGATGGTCGGTGCAACGACTTCCATCTGAACCGTGTTGTAGACCGTCATGCTCCCCGCTGCGGCGGACCAAGGTTGTCGCATCGGGTCATCGGTTTCGGCCAACACGCCATAGGTCAGGGCCAATTCTCCGACGTTTTGGGCCATGGTCGGCTCCCAAACCATGAGGCTGGTCACCTCAAGTCCAACGAACTGGCCGCTGGCGTCGGTGGTTCCGGTCATGTTCCGTGAAAAGCCGTTCTCAGCATGCTCAAGCAGGAACCATACTGCTGCATCGGACAAGGGCTCACCTCCCGCGGTGGCTTCAACGGTGGCTTTGACGGGTCCGTTGACCGGCAACAAGCGAACGCCAGATGCATTGGTATCGCCATCCAGCGTCAGCGTGACGGAGGGCGTTCGAAGGCGATCGTCTCGCGGTGAAACCGGGCCGGTGGTGACCAAGGAACTGGTGTTGCCGTGTTCGTCCACCGCGACCACCCCAAGGTGGTACGGCGTCCCGTCCTGCAAGGGCCCTGACGGCGTCAGCACGGTGGTGCCGTTCACCACGTCAGAGGTGGTGTTGACGACGATGGGGCGTGATGCATCAACGTCCAGTACGGTCACGGGATTCAACCCCGCCGTCGCGTTGAACGCTTGTGGGCTGACGTACACCCGATACGCCTGTGCAGAAGTGATCTCCGCATCGTCCCAATCCACGGCAATGTGGCCTCCTTCATCCGACATGAGGTCCGAGGCGGTGAGGTTGACGACGGGCGGGGGAGGTGCGGGATAGGGCACCTCAACGGTCAACAGGGCCGAAAGGTTGCTTCGCAATCCAAAGACGTGCCGTGAACGAACCGCATAATCGTACACGTCGCCGTAACTGATGTTGGCGTCCACGGTCATGTTGAGGCCGGCATCTGCGTAGGGTGAATTGAGGTCAATGGCGGTGCCGTTTGGCACACGGTAGACGTCGAACCCGAGCAGCCCCTCGCTAAACTCACCCACGTCCTGCCAAGCGATCTCGATCATGTATGGCGTCAGGGTGGTCAGGGACAACACCGGCATCGGTGGGCGG
Source organism: Candidatus Poseidoniaceae archaeon (assembly GCA_013330925.1). Lineage (GTDB taxonomy): Archaea > Thermoplasmatota > Poseidoniia > Poseidoniales > Poseidoniaceae > MGIIa-L3 > MGIIa-L3 sp11892u. Next base: position 9,478 of record DUHJ01000003.1, read on the forward strand.
GCAATGTTTGGCGCGCCGTCAAGGTAGGGTCCCAGCACGTCCGTCAACCTCAGCACACCTGCCTCCGTGCTGTTGAACGGAAGCGGCAGGCGGAAATCGCCCGTGCCCAATTGCATCCTTTGGTTGACGAGGTTGGACAGGTTCCCGACCACGCTGGGATTTTGCTCGATGGTGATGCGGGCGTCATAGGCGATGTCGATGAGGGTCGTGTTCAGCACACCGTTGGCGGTCGTGCTGAGCGTGAAATTGAGGTGGGCCATGCTCACTCCGTAGGCATCGCTGCTGGTCGGAAGGCCGAGCACGTGACCGGTCAACGCGGTTTTGATCGCCCCAACGGTGTCCGTGACGGTGACCACACCATGATGCGTGCTGTTCGCCGTGCCCGCGTAAGCTTCCACGCTGATTTCATCCACACCATCGCCCTCGACGTCAAGGCCGATGCGGTGCCAACCTCCAACAAAAATGCCCAGCTGAGTTTCGCCCGCCACCACGACTTGTTCTTCGTGACCGTCGCCATCGAGGTCGCCGAAGATGACGTCCAGAGGCATGCTCCAAGGTTGAAGACGAACGGGGGAGGCGAGGTCCAAGCCGCTCCCGTTTGTAGGACGGTTGGTCAGGTTGCCCTCAATGGTGGCCGTTGAGCCGTCGCTGTTGCCCGATTCGACCATGAACAGCGAAGGGATGCCGTCACCGTCATGGTCTCCGAAACTGGCGTTGATGGTGGTGAACGGATCGTAATCGCTGTGTTCGCTTACGGCCCATGTGTACCCGTCGTTGATGGCCACGACGTGTTCAAAACTCCCGGCTCCAGAAACGAAGTCCGTGTCGCCGTCACCGTCGATGTCAACCGGCAACATGCCGGCCCTGAGGTCGCTGAATCGATCCGGGCCGGTCGCCTGGGTGATGAAACGACCGTCCCACTTCAATTCCCAGCCTTGGTACGACGAACCCCATCCTCCACGGTGCACGACCAAAGCTGACACGTCGCTGTTTTGATTGCTCATGGCTCCGACGTAGATGTCCTGAAGGTTGGCGGTGTTCGTGCTGCCGTTTCGGAAGATGGTGGCCGTCGCGTTGGTCAAGAAACCGTTTCCGGCAGGAGAAAACGGTTTCAAGACGAAGACGCCTTGGGTGCTCCCCTGTCCATGGATGGACACGATGTCTGCATACCCGTCGTTGGTGAAATCTCCGACGACCGCCTTTTTCAGGCGGTCGTCCATGGTCACGTTGAGCGTGGCGTTGAACGGGAAGGCGGTGGACGGATGGCTCGCGTTCACGGCGGTGGTGTTTGACAGGTGCAGGCAAGCATCAACGTCGAGAACCGCCCAAGTGAACACGTCAAGCCGGCTGTCGTTGTTGAAATCACCCATGTCGAAGTTTCTGGCGTCGGTGCACGTCTCGGTCCAATTCGACATCTCAAGCTGCCGTGAGGACTGGTTGTAATCGAGGACGGCAAAGGCGGTACCGTTGCCGGTGGTGGCGTTGTTGGCGGAAAGGACGATGATTTCATCGCTGCCGTCGCCGTCCATGTCCCCAGTCTGCACGTCCACGATGTCACCGATGGCCTGGAAGGCGGTGGTGACGTCTGGAATGAAACTGAGGGTGGCGGCAGCTGCACCCACGATGGCGTTCTCAGGGAGGAGGATGTCACTGGTGACGGTGGTGCTGTTGGAACTGGTGTTGGACACGACGAAGTCCGACGACCCGCCGTGTGCGAACTCGGATTGGTGTCCGAGGGACCCGTAACCTTGGCCTTCATAGGCCCATTCCTTGACGCCGTCTTCGTCGATGTCCAACCACACCTGCCCAGGTGTGTCAAGGTCGTCGTCCACGTCGACAACCAGATTCAATCCATCGAAGGTCACGTCTCGAGGGATGGACAGTCCCATCGAAGCGTTGCTGGACCCACCGGCAAGATCGACCACCTCGGTTTGCATGCCTGTCTCAAACATGGAAAGGGTTCCAGTGCCTCCGCCTGCGCTGGAAAGCGGCATCGGCATCAAGGACACCAGCATCAGCAGCACGAGCATGACGGCGCGTCGATGGGGGCGTCCTTGGGGGGACATGGCCTTGCATGGGGCACTCGGCCTTCATCTTCCTATCGCATCGTGGCATACGCTGAGGTTGATTTTTTCCCAAAGATTGGACCTACGGGCGACCGCCAATGCTTAACTATGCAAGCAATGAGTTTCAAAACATGACTGAAGCCGTCATTCGCATCCTCGCCGGGGACATCGAAGTGGAGATTTCTGGGAGCACCAACCACGTGGAAGAACGCATCGCTGAGTTGCAAGAAGAAGGGGTTTGGTCCTCTGTTCTCGACCGCCTGCGCTTGGCCCGAGAAGCCGCCGTTGAAGCAGCGGCGAAAACCATTGGCAGCGCTGAACTTCCGGAACGTGGCTCTGCCTTCCGTCACCTCGTCACCGGGGCCGGCTTTGAGCGCAAGCCCGACATGGTGTTGGCGGCCATCCACTACCTCCGCGACGTGGAAGGCGTGCACGATTCCCCTCCTCGGGTGGTGGCTCGCCTGTTCGAAGACGCTGGACTTGAAGCCCCCGGCAACCTCTCGCTCTACCTGAACCGCTTGCGAGAACGCGGTTTGCTGGAGATCCCCGAAAGCGGGGGCGGGAAGAATCGCTTCGTGGTGCTCACCCCTGCCGGGCGTCGTCACCTTGATGAGCGCACCATGTGAGGTTCCCGCATGGTGATGTCCGCGTCTGGGGACGACCCCCGAGACGGGCCATCCGACGATGCTGAGGTCCTCGATTGGTCCTTTCAAAACAAAAGCAACGCGCTTCTTCGCGGTGGACGGCATCGCGGCTCGACCTTCCGTCGTGCTATCCTCGACGGGGCGGACTTGACGGAGGCCGATTTTACCGATTGCGACTTTCGGCGGGCCTCGATGGTCGGTGCGGACCTGATGAAGAGCGCCTTCGACGGTGCCGATTTGCGTGGGGCCGACCTTCGAAAGGCCAGAATGAACCTCTCCAACTTCCGCAACTGCCAACTCGCGGGGGCAGATTTGCGTGGCATTCGAGGAAAATACGCCATTTGGCAAGGAAGCGATTGGTGGAACGCGATCATGGATGAAAAACTCGTCAAGGCCCTGAAGAAAAAATGGCCCAACCCTGACGAAGCCTGATCACTCCTCTTCTGAAAAGAGGGCCAACCGCGCCCGATGGTTGATGAGCGGCAACACCGCCATGGCCAAGCAGAGCCCCGTCATGACGCTGCAGGCAAGGGCGAGGTAGGTTTGGGTCTCCACGAGCATGCCTTCCATCGTGGCGTCGGCCGCCGCTTGGAAGCGG
>DUHJ01000099.1 GCA_013330925.1 Candidatus Poseidoniaceae archaeon
AGTGCAGGATGTGCGCACGGGTGTCGGGTCGGAGCCGGTAGTTGGCGCTGGGCAGACCAAGGGACTGCTTGACCATCGCCGTACCGCCGGTCACACGGGGTGTGGAGTTGTGCTCGGGGTATGGGATGAGCGACGCGCAGACACCAAGCATGAGCTGGGGGTCGATCTCGCAGTGCGTGTGGTCGTTGGTGTACTCCAAAGCAACGTCGAAGGTGGAGAGGCCCCACTCGCCGTTGGGCAAGCGGACCTTGGCCTCCAAGGTGGCGCTGCTGGCGTTGACTTGACCCATGTTGCTCCATTCCACGTTCTCGCTGGTCACGGGGCGACCGGCGTGTTCGCTTCCTTCAGGGACCTTCTCGGGCAAGAGGAAGGGACGGGACGCGATGAAGAGGTCTTCCTCTTCTTCGGCGTCGACCCACTCAATGATGCCCTTGGTCAGCAGGTCGGCGAAGGTGGTGTCGCCGCTGCGGAGTTCCTCAAGGTGGCCCGGCGTCAAGCGCGGGGCACCGTCGTGGAGGATGAGCAAGGGCCGCAGGATACGTCCCTTGTCGGTGTTGATGAAGATGTCACGGTTTTCCGTGTCGTGTCGAATGGAAACCTCAGGAGGAATCAATCCGCGACGGCGGGCGTTCTTGAACTGGTTGGCCAGGTTGATGCCGTTGTCATGGATGCCGTAGATGTCACCGTTGACGTGCACGCGGTCACCGTTGGTCCAGTCGTCCGGCTGGTAGACGTCCATGTCGTCGAGTTGTCCGCAGATCAAGGCGTCGTCCACTTGTTCCGAGACGTCGATCATCTGGGCTGCGTTCTTCACAAGGCCACAGTTCTGTCCTTCAGGGGTCTCGTTGGGGCAGAGACGACCCCACTGGGTGGGGTGAAGGTCACGTGCTTCGAAGTGAGGCTGGCTTCGCACCAAGGGGCTGGTCACTCGGCGCATGTGCGACAACGCGGAAAGGAAGGTGGTGCGGTCCAAAAGTTGGCTCACACCGCTGCGCCCACCGACCCAGTTGCCGGTCGCCAGAGCGTGCATGATCTTGGAGGTCAACACGTCGGGACGGAGGCAGGAGCTGATGCGGAGTTCGCGCTTGCGGTTGTGGTGGCGCTCGAGTTGGTACTTGAGGTCGCGAGCGAGTTGTCCAGCGGAGACGCGGAACAGGTCTTCCACGAGGTCACCGGCGAGGCGGACACGCTTGTTGGCGTAGTGGTCCTTGTCGTTGGGTGCGCGGTCCGTGAGGGCCATTTCCAGCACCTGGCGGACGATACGGCCGACGAAAATCGCCTTCTTCTTTCGATCTTCGGCGGTGTCGCCCAAGTGGGGAAGGAGTTCACGGTCCAAGAGTTGGTTCACACGCTGCTCGCGGTATTCACGCTGCTGACCCGCGGCGAATTTCTTCTGAAGCCACTCGTGGGCTTCTTGGGTGTTCATCGTGTTGTACTCTTCGTTGTCGTTGACTTCATTGATGTTGGCCACGATGTACTTGAAGGTCTCAGTGGGGCCGGCGATGGCGGTGAAGATTTCCTGGTCGTTGTCGATGCCAAGGGCACGCATGAGGAGAACGACGGGGATGGCGGTGGTTCCGGCCGTGCTGACCTTCACCATGAGCATCCCGTCGCGGCGCTTCTCAACGGTCAGGGGCTTTCGCATACCGTCTTTCTGTGAGAAGATCTTGGCGACTTCCGTCTGCTTGGCGTAGCGCTTGTTGATCTCGACCGTCACACGGTTTGGTGCGAGGTCTTCCATCGAAATGAGGACACGCTCGGTGCCGTTGATGATGAAGTAGCCACCTGGGTCCAACGGGTCTTCGCCCTTGGTGCGCAGCAGGCCGTGCCATGCGTCCATGTCGTCGTGCGAGGTGGTCGGGGACAGCACGCGGTCGCCCGCAATGTGATTGGGGTGAAGGTTGCAACGCTTGGAACGGACCATGATGGGCATGTTGCCCACCTGAACGGCCTTCTCGGGGTTGCCGGGAACGCCGTTGCGGTAGATGGTGAAGTCAATGGTAACCGGGGAGAAGTAGGTCAGCTTGCGCAGACGGCATTCCATGGGCGTGGACGGATGCTCGGACCCGTTGGCCTCCTTGGTCATGGGTTCGCCAAGTTGGACGTTCCTGAGGCGGATGACGATGTCTTGGTCAGCGACGTCGAGGCGGATGAATCCACCCTCTTCGTCTTCGATTTCCTCGTCGGTGCCGACGCGGATGTTTCGGATGATGGATTCCATGCGCGAGGGGAGGTTCTCCCCGGACGGAATGCAGTCATCGTAGGATGCAATTTGATGGTTCACGAGGCTGCGCTCGCGGAAGTAGGCTTCGATAATCTCCTGCATGGTCATCCCTCCGGTTCAGCTCCCCTCCACAATGAGGCGATAGGCGACGGCGACGCCAGCGGATGGCGACTTCCGAACAACCTTGAGCACACGGTCGGCGATCCAGCCCGAAGCCAGCGGCTTGTGGTCGGGGTTGGCAGCAAGGGCCGCAACGTCTTGCGCTTCAGCGGACTCCTTGATGACCTGAACGACAGGATCGGTGATGAGGATCTTTGGGAGCAGTTCCTTGGCCAGTCGCTGCTCGCCGGTTTCGGAGTCCTCGCGAACGAGGTCCCAGGGTTCGAGTTCGTCGGCCTCCACGGCAAACTGCTCTTCGGCGGAAATGTTTGGTGCACCAAGCAATTCTTGGTGAGGCACCATGGTGTGGTTGAGGGGGTTGAAGCGGATGCTGATTTCCGGACGGTCGTAGTCATCGATGGCCTTCGCACGGATGGTGAGTTTGCGGCTCTTCTTCTGGGCCCGGCGACGGGAGCCTTGGTCGGCAATGATGCGCATCACGTTGGCGTGAACGTCGCTTTCCTTGGAGACGCTCAAGCAGGAGGCCACTTCATCGGGGCTCATCTTCTTGATGTCGGCCATGTTTCGATCGGTGGCCAATTTGTGGGCCGCCTCTTCTTCGACACCGAGTTCAATGAGGCGCTTCTTCGTTGCGCTTTTCACGACCAAATTTCATCCCCGCCTTTGGCCCGTAAACGATGACCTGAGGCTTGACCAGGCGGGCCCGACGGGGTTCGAACCCGCGACCATCGGGTTAAAAGCCCGACGCTCTACCTGGCTAAGCTACAGGCCCAATGCGCATCTTGGGCGAGCGTCCGACCGGACCTCCCTTTATGAAGATACCGGAGTATAGGACGACGCGCCTTCGCATGACGCCCGGGCACGCAGCACCCTGATGTATAGCACCTACGGTGGAGGAAGTGAACCCCATGGACGCTCCATTTGGTGCCAACGATGCCGAGGACGAACGCCTCCGCCTCGAACGGACCTCTGCGGCCCGCCGTTGGACGGACGGTTCAGGCCGTCCTTGGGACCTCGTCATTCCGCCGACGGTCTACCCGCCGAGGGAGGACACGGACCTGTTGGCCTCGGCGTTGACCGCCCTCGGTCCGGGAGGCGGACGAACGGCCTTTGAGGTCGGGGTGGGCAGCGGAGCGCTCCTCCTCCAGTTGGCCGCAGACGGTTGGAACGTCGGCGGTTGCGACGTCCACCCCTACGCGGTCGCGGCAAGCCGGCAGGTGTTGGCGGAACATGGCCATAGGGTTCGGGTGATGGAATCCGACATCAGGGACCTCGACGCAACCCACCTGGCAGGAGCAGACCTCGTCGTGTGGAACACGCCCTACCTTCCGGCCGTGAATCCCAACGAAGCGCACTTGGGCCCGCTTGAGGAAGCCTCACTCTCCGACCCAATCCCTGAGGGATCGGGCATCGCCTTGCTCGGCATGTTGGCCAACCTCCCTGTCCGGCCGCAACGCCGCGCCTTGCTCGTCCTTCGTGAAGACGGCATGGACGGTCTCCGCATGGCCGCCACCGCACGAGGTTGGTGTTCCAGCGTTGAGCGTCGTCTTTCCTTTGACGACGGTGAGCACCTTGTGGTGGCGGTGCTCGAACCGGCATGGCCGCACGCCAAGCACGCCACCGTCAAGAGCACAGGAAGCACGAACGCGGACTTGCTCAGCGGGGAGCGAACGGTCGGTGAAAGTCTGCGAGCCGAGCAGCAAACCGAAGGCCGAGGACGCCGTGCAGCATCATGGGCCTCCGAACGTGGTGACCTGACCGCGTCGTGGGTCATCCACGATGGATCATCCCCGATGCCCGCTCACGGCCTTCTGCAAGCCGCCTGCGCCTTGGCCGCCAAGGATGTGCTGCTGGACGTCAGCGGTCTTCGTGAAGATGCGGTGCTCCTGAAGTGGCCAAACGACCTCATCGTTGACCTCGACGGCTTGGGCAAGGTTGGAGGATGGCTCATCGAAAGCAGGCAGCAGGGTCGCCGAACACGCGTGGTCGCTGGACTCGGATTGAACCTGACCCCCGGCTCGCCCACGGTGGATGGAACGCCACGTGCCTTCCTTGAAGGTCAAAACGCCGAAGAGGTTCGCCGCGCCTTGACAACCCGTTTGTGCTCACGTTTGGCTTCGCTGAGCACCCCACTGGGAAGAAGGCACCTCTCCGAGGAGGCTGTCGTGGCATACCAAGCCTCTTCCCAACGGTTGGGCTTGGAGGACCTCGAAGGGAAGTCCTTGGTTCCCGAAGGCCTTGATCCTCACGGGAACCTGATCGTGAAAGAGCACAATGAAGCCCTCACCGACCTCGACCACGTCCAGTGGCGGTCGTGGCCCTAGGGCTCAGTCAGCAGTTCGGCGTCCATGCCAGCATCATCGTCTGCATCGGCAGCTTTCGCCTTCAAGGAAAGCACCACTGCATAGCCCACCAGGGCTGCACCGAGAAGCGGAGGCCATGCAAGGCTCAAGACCCCACGGTTCAGGTCGACGTCCACTTCACCCGTCCCCTCAGAAATTGAAATGGACCACGACACGGCACCCCGCTCTGGCACCTCAAAGGTCTGCGTCCCGCCGTCACCGGCGGCCACGGCCTCGGTGATCAGGACCTCGTCCTGACCTTCCATCTGGAAACGGAAGGTGACGATGGACGTCTGCTCGACGCTGTAGGTCACCTCGACGGTCGCGCCCTGCCCAAGCCTGGCGTTTCCTGAGACGGCCTCTTCGGTGTTGAGGGCCACGGGGTCGTCCCATGCCAGCATGACGATGCTCCCCACAAGGAGGCTCAGGCCAACCAGCATGACCACGTCCTGAAGACGCAACGGTGGTGCGTCCCCTCCGGCCCCCATGTCATCGCCTCTGCGCTTTGCTTCATCAACGTCGTGGCGGCCGAGGCAAGCCAAGGCGTTCACGTACGAGGCGAATTTTTCCAGAGGTGGTCACGCTCCGAAGGCCGTGGGTGGTCCATGCCGAATCATCGGCCAAGGCAGCGCGCACAACGGGCGCCACGGCCAAGGTGACGCCGAGGATGGCCACCCCTTCATCGGCGTCCCTTTGGTGAGCGGGCACGACGTCCATGAGCCGCACGTTGACGTCGAACATCGCCTCAAGCACCTTCTCAATATGCGCCCGTTCGGTCAGGTGGGACCCGACCTCGACACCGATCCACCGCCGTTTCGGGCGATGAGCCTTCGACGGTCGGGCCATGCCCCACCGTTTCAAGCCGCCCTTGATGACCGTTCTCCCCGCACGTTGAAAGGGAGGGCGTCGGTTGAAGGAGCGATGGACACGGAGGTGGAGCAGGAAGCCCCGTTGACCA
>DUHJ01000209.1 GCA_013330925.1 Candidatus Poseidoniaceae archaeon
GGGGGCCAACCTGTGGACGATGCAGCGCTTCGAGCGATGGTGGGCTCGTTGGCAGAAGGGCCGGAATTGATCGATTTCCTGAACGAGCTGCGCACCGCGTTGCTGGCTTGGCATGGGCACGTCCTGACGCGCGCAGAGCATCACGTCACGCCAAGCGAAACCAAATTGGGTCACACCCAAACCAGGTTCAGAGAATTGCGCCGTTGGTGCAACGAGCCAATCCCTCAGGATGCATGGGAGCAACTGCGATGGTTGTACGGGGCCCTTCGGATCACCACCACCGGTACAAGCCTGACCAAAGGGGTGTTCTCGTCCTTCTTCCCGAGAAACGCCTTGCCCAGCGACGGAGGCTGGCCGGCGGGATGTGGCGCACCCAAGCGCAGCAAGAACGCCGATACGGCCAAGTTGACCTACATCGATGGACTTGAGGAACGCAAAGCGGCGGTGACGGCCCTGTTCGACCACCCTCAGCACCGTTGGTGGGCGACCCTTGCGGTGGTGGCTCTGGAACTTGAACCGGGTTTGCCCTTCACCTTCATTCCCGGGGACGCCGACCTTTGGCCCTCGACCTTGGCTCACCCCCTGCCTGTGACGCCTCCGGAAGGAGCCTTGTCCACAGGGGCGGCATTTGCGGCGGATTTGATGGAGGACTTGTTCCTGGTGCACGAAGCCAACGGGAGGGCCCTCAACGTCGTCAAGGCCGAGCGTGGGCTCATCGATTTCGAAGACGTTCAACGCATGGCGGCCGACCTTTTGTTGGCACGTTGCCCAGAATCCGTCCGCAATGGAGACTGGCCCGCTGACGTCGTGCATGCCTTGGATCATCCCGAGGTGCCTTCGGACGGGACGTCCGACGGCCCATGGACGGATGCCCACATTGAACGGGCCATCGTGTTGGCCGGCGACGATGCGCTTCTCGTCGAGGACCTTCAGCGGCGATGGGCCCGACTGAAGCGTCTTCGCCGGGAGTTTCGCGCCTTCATCATCGATGAATTCCAAGACACCAACCCTGCCCACCTCCGGCTCTTGGCCCGTCTTTGGGGGCCGAGGCAACGTTTGCCGGGCGAACCTGCAGGGCCCAAGAGCGCTTGGGACCCCACCGTGTGCGTTGTCGGCGACATGAAGCAGTCGATCTACCGTTTCCGTCAGGCCGACGTGCGCGTGATGCGTTCGACCACGGACGCGATCCGCCGCATGAACCGGCTCGAAGCCGACGAGCCTCGTTTGGACGCGTACCGCATCGAAGGCGCCGGACGCGACCCACGGCCTGAAGGCGACGGAGGCGACATTGGGGGTTACCACCAAGCCACGGAACACACGACCGGGGGGAGCGGTCGCCCGTGGGGTGAAGTGCACTACGGCGTGCTGCGACCCGGCGTTCCCGCGAGCGCTGAAGTGACGGAAAAGCGAAGCGAAGGGCACATCGAGATGGACGAGAATTTCCGCACGGCACCGGTGTTGATGAGCACCCTCAACGGCGTGTTCGAGACGGTGTTGGGCCCCTCAAGCCGTGGAATGGACGGCGACTGGTATGCAGATCCGCAGCCCTTGGAACCCGCGGGCACGGTGGACGGGACGCCACGAATGGAATGGTTGGTGCCGGTCCGCAGGGAAACGGAAGACGTCAGCGATGACCTTCTCGTGCCCCTGTCGCCCTTTGACGACCCCCGTTCCAAAGCGGTGCACCTCGAGAACGAGTTGATTGCCGCACGCATTTCGGCCTTGGTGACCGGGACCCCCATCCAGGTGAGCGACGAGGTGGAAGCTCCCTGCGACGGGCCGGTCGATCCGTCCGATGTGCTTGTGCTGGTGCACGCCCGCTCTCGCTCGGCTGACCTCGTGGATCGCTTGCGCTCCCGCGGTGTTCCCGTGATGGTGGACCGCCAAGGAAACTTGCTCGAACAACCCGTCGTGCTCCCCTTGGTCGCGGCCGTTGAGGCGCTGGCGCGTCCTGATTCAACCTACGCGTTGGCAGTCCTTGCCCGTTCTGCGGCCTTTGGGTTGAACGACGCAACCCTGCCGGACGCCTTCCAACGCTTGACGGCGTCTGGAAACGTGTGGGACGCGTTGACCGTCGCACCCGGCCATCACGGCGAAGTGGCTCGCCGCTGCCAAGCACTCGCGGCGTCAGGAGGCATACATGCGGTGGTGGACGCCTTACTCGACGAATCCGACCTCCTCGTGGCCCATTGCACCGACGCAGAGCGGCAACACGCAGAGCGTTTTGCCTTGATGTTGCGCGGGATGAGCATGGCCGAAGGGGGCGACCCTGTGGTCTTGCACGAGCGGCTTTCTGCCTTGTCGAACCTCCAACGTGACGGCCCCCCCGCCATCGTTGAACCCTCAGGTGGGGCGGTCGAAATCATGACCATTCACAATGCGAAGGGTCTGGAACGTGACGTCGTGGTCGTGGCCGGGTTGTTCTCCGCAGGGCGTCAAGACCCGAGTCAAGAATCACGCGACAACGTGCGGGTATTGCCCGATTTGGTCGTGGCACGCCCCCGCCCATGGCTGTCCTTACCTGCTCCACAAGACGGGCTGTGGCGCATGGCCAAAGCCTTGGGCGATGCGCAGGCCAAAGCCGAACGTGCCCGCCAATTCTACGTGGCGTTGACCCGCGTTGAACGGCATCTGATCGTGGCGGGCGCACCGGAGAAGGCCACCGTGGACGCCAACGGTTGCCTGACCTTGCCGATCAGCGAAGCCGCCACGCGCACCTTTGGCGATCATTGGATGGAGGCCTTGATGGAGCTTGGGCGATCCGTCGATGGCGATGATTCACCGTGGTGCCCTGTGGCGGATGAAGACGGGTCATCGCTGTGCATGAGCCCGACAGAATTGCTGGCCGACGCGGGCCTTGGACCAGACGCCATCCCCTCGTTGCTCGTCATCCACGACCCAACGGCCGCCTTGGACGCCGCTGCAACGACACCGTTGGGGCGTTTGGAAACGACACTTACGGCGCTGGAGGAGGGCGTGAACGTCCAGGCTGCCGAACCCATCGAGGTCGACCACCGCCTCCGCGTCACGCCGCATGGTCTAGATGCGGCGAAGGCTTGCCCACGCCGTCACTGGCTGGAACGCGTCCGTGGTTGGAGGCCCGAAGCCTTCGGGCAGGTCACGACCGTGGACGAGGACGGCTTGGAACCCAAACCACGAACCAGCGACGTGGGCACGGGCGATGCGACCTGGCCGGTGCCGACGGTGTTCGGAACCATGGTGCACCGCGTTCTGGAATTGGGTCTGGAGAACCCTGTGAATGCCGCGGCAGATCCAGCCTTGCCCGCCTCATGGACGGGACGTCAACCGGACCGCTTGCTCGATCAGGACGTCCTTCAGCGCGTGTTCGAAGAACACGGCATGGCCATTGAGGCGCACCCGCGCATCGCGGAACGCATGATTCACCTGCTTGGGCTGATTCAACGCGGACGGTTGGGGCGCTTGGCCAGCGGCGAAGAGCAGCACGGCCGCGTGCTGGATGGGCTCCGTACCGAGCACCCCTTCTTTGCCACGTTGCAGGTGCCCGGTGACCCCGCTCCCATCACCTCATGGACCCGTGAAGGCCGCTCGGCCGTGGCCACCGTTCCCCGTCCAATCGCGGAAGTTGAGGGGCGGATGGACTTGGTCTTGGCCGTTCAACACGCTGAACATGGAGCATGCTTGCAGGTCGTGGACCTGAAGACCACCGGGTGCCTTGGCCCCTTCAATCCAGACGACGTCGCCTCGGGGCATCCTCTGCAAGACCTCAGCGGCATCGGTGAAGACGGCCGTACCCAAGCAGAGCGGGATGAATTGTCGCACTATGCGTTGCAACTCACGCTCTACTCCATGGCGCTTGAAGCGCAAGAATCAGCCCGCTCCGAGGGTCAACGGAGGCGAGTCTTGCCTCCAGCGTTGTTGGTGGCCGCATCGGGCAGATTGGTGGAGATGACCGTGGACGAATACACCGTTCACCGGACCGAAGCAGAGCGGTTGATGCGATGGAAGGTCCAGGTGTCCGTGGACCCTGAATCTGTACCGGAGCCAGAACGTCTCCCGGCCGATGCGGCTGAACCGTGCAAGAAATGCCCCTTCCACCGTGGTGGCATTCGCCTTTGTGGGCCGCAAGGTGTTGACCTAGGACCTCAGTGAGGGCAGCGGCCGGCGATGACCAACGTCCCCGGGTCGCCTGCAGCGCGCCAGGTTTCGACGTCCTCGAACCCTGCGTTCGTCCATGCTTCGAGCCACGCTGCCTCGGAAAGGGTGGTCATGTGAACGCCCACCTTCTCCGGCCAATCGAGGCTGTCCTCATGCTCGGCGTAGTGGTCGACACCGACCACGGCCCAGCCACCAGGCTGGAGCCATGATTCACGGAAGGTAGCAAGCATCGCGGCAGGGTCATGCAGGTAGTACAGCACCTCCATGGAGACGAGCAGATCGAAGCGACCTTCTGGCGCCCAATCGGGAAGCATGGCGTGGTGATAGTGGCCCTCAGGGTCAATGCGCTTCGCCTTCTCGATCATCCCAGGCGCACCATCCACCCCTTCGGCATGCGAACAGAAGGGCATCGCGGCGAGTTGACGGACGACCCAGCCGTTGCCGCAGCCCACGTCGATGGCCCGGAAGCTCCGCCCCAGTTCAGCGGTGCGGGTCAGCCCGAAGGCAAGCATTTCGCCAACGGCAGGGGCATGACCTCGCTCCATGCCTTCGTCACGGCCTGCTTCGGCCCAGTCGCTGAACACGTCCACCGCGGGTCGCACGTCCGTCATGCGCGTGCCTTCGGGCTGCATCGCATCATCTTGGTGGTGCAAAACACCATCACGCCCCCGACGGGTTGCACGGTCATGGCGGACCTTGACGACGTGCTGCACCCTCGTATCGAACCTCACCTCGAAGGCATGCTGGAGGTCACTGACCTGCACACCGTGGCGTGGGAAGTTTCTGGAAATCCCGAGGGGACGACGGTGCTCGTCATCCATGGCGGCCCAGGCGGCGGCAGCCAACCCGATTACCGGCGTTACTTCGACCCAAACCATTGGCGCATCGTGCAGTTCGATCAGCGCGGCTGCGGCCGCTCGACGCCGTGGGCCGAACTCGAGGACAACACCACCATGGCGTCGGTCTCCGACATCGAGCGGCTCCGCGAACACCTCGGCATCGAGACATGGGTGGTGTTCGGCGGCTCGTGGGGCTCTTCGCTGTCCCTCATCTACGCCCAGCATCACCCTGACAGGGTTCAGCACCTTGTGTTGCGCGGCATTTTCCTGTGCCGTGAAAGCGAATTCGCATGGTTCTACCAAGAGGGCGCGAGCCACATCTTCCCCGACGCGTTTGAGGGCTACCGCAACCACATTCCCGAAGCAGAGCGCGGTGACCTCATGCGCGCCTATCACGCTCGTCTGACCTCGGAGGATGAAGCCGCTCGGCACGCTGCGGCCAGGGAATGGACCCGCTGGGAAATGGCGACCAGTTACCTGATTCCGAAGGCCTCAGCGGAACTCAAGGCGGACGATCTGCAGTTCGCTGTGGCCTTCGCACGCATCGAATGCCATTACTTCACGAACGGGATTTTCATGCCGGACAATTTCATTCTGGATCACGTCGATCGCCTGTCCGGCATCCCCATCGACATCGTCCAAGGACGCTACGACGTGGTTTGCCCAACGCGCAGCGCGTGGGATTTGCACACGGCGGCACCGCACAGCAGGTTGCACATCATCGGCGACGCCGGGCATTCGATGACCGAGCCGCCCATTGCAGCAAAACTGGTGTCCATCATGAACGGCCTTCAGGAAGGCTGAGCAGCCACCCAATTGAACAGGTTGTGGAAAATGGGGCTGAGTGTTTTCGCCTTCTCAGTGAGGGCATAGAAGCCCGACCCTTCTTCCCTGTCCGCTTGCTCGATGAGACCATACGCGTGCAATTCCTTGAGGCGTCGTGACACCGTTGTTGAGGTCCCGTCCACGTAGCGTTTGAGGTCGGTGAACCGCACAGGGCGCACGTGTTGATCGAGCACGAGCATGACATGAAGGGCCTTGGAACGGGTCAACACTTCCAACAGTTCATCCATTTGGGCATACGCGGGGTCACACGCCGAATCTTGGTCCATGGTCCCACCGATTCGACGTTCATGCGGGTGCCAAATAAACCGCAAGTTACGCCAATGGTACCAAACGCGCTTCATTCACCAAAAGCGACGCGTCGGAGGCGTCGGCTTCATAGGGTGGTGGACGGTCGAACAGGTGAGCATAGTCTCGGGTGGATGACCATGAGCGACGAAGGCACCGTGACCGACGAGGTCCGCATCCGCGAGCTTGAACAAGCCCTTGAGACCGAAACGGACCGTCTGAAGAAGCTCTACGCCGCTTACGAGCAGCAGGAAAAAGAGTTCTTGGACGCCAAGGCAGAAATCGAGGTTCTTGAGAAGGAGATCGTCGATCGTGAGATCGAAAAAGAGGCCATGGAAAACATCCTGATGGAGAAGGAGCTCAAACTCCGCGAACTGGAAATGTCCTCCACCAAATCCGCCAAGCGCGTTGAGCACCTTGAGCCGGAACTTGAGAAGATGGAAGAGAAGTACACCCGTGAGAAGGATCGACTGGGGAAGGTCTTCGCCATCGCCGAAGAACTCGACAACGACCTGAAGCTTGCCGTGACCGAAATGCAGGCACGCGACGGTTGGTACGTGGCGCACATGTCCCTGTTTGAGGACCTCAACAAGGCCATCCAAGAGCGGTACGAGATGATCGAACAGGCCGTTGAAGCCGAGCGTGCGGCTCAGCAGAAGGCCGACGCCTTCGTTGAGCGCATGGACTCCATGGTCGAAGCCCGCGCCGCCGAGATGACCATCGAGGAAGCGGAAGGTGCGATTGCCGAGGAAGCCGAATCCACGTCCTCAGAAGACGAGATCGTCGTCCCCGTTGGCGTCGTCGAAGTTGCCATCTCGCCAGGCCCAGACGGGCAATACGGCACCGACGACGACGAAGTCGAGGTTCGCTCCCGCTCCAGCAACACCGACGAGGATGCCTCGGAAGAGGAGGCCACGTCCGAGGACGCGCCGGCTGAAGAAGCCGAAGAAACCGCCACCTGGGACGACGGTGAAGACCCCTGGGACGGAGCGTGACCAAGCGAATGACCTGGCTCGCTGAGGGCACCTCGGCGATGGTCGTGACCCCCATCGTTTCAGGGAGCGTCGTGCTTCTCATCTCGGCCTTTGTGGATCCGCTCTTTGGCCTTGGACCTCTGCTTGGCGTCTTCTTGCTCTGTGCTTCGTCGTGGTTGTTGCTTCGCTTCCGCGATCCGCCTCGAAAAATCCCTCAAGAGCCTGGCCTTTTGGTGGCCCCCATCGACGGGACCGTCGTTGTCCTGCGTCGCGAACGGGGCACGCACCACCGTCCAGCGAGCGGCACTCCCTCCGGAAAAATCCGTGAGGACCTTGGCGACGGCACCTGGGTCGAGGGGGGGTGCTCAACCGCGTTCGCGACCGAGCAACGTTACGTTGCGGTCGAGGACGAACGAGAAGGCGACGTGTGGTGCTTGCGCATTGCCGTTGGCGCCCTCGACCTGCAGGTGCACCGGGCCCCGATGGAGGGAACGGTCCTCGCTGGAGAACACCGTCGCGCCGTCGGTAACTTACCGGAGCGCTTGCGTTGGGTGGTGCAGGCCGCAGGCCGCCGTGTCGAGGTCATCGCCCATCTGGTTCGCCCTCGCTTCGGGCTGACGCCTTTGGCCGCACCAGGGGAACCCGTTCGACGGGGGCAGCGTTTGGCCTTCATGTCCACCACTCCCGTGCTTGAACTCCGTGTTCCGGCAGATGCATGGGCGCCTGAAACCGGTCTGTTTGGTGGGGATGCACGGGCCAACGGTCAAGAGGTCCAAGCCGGGACCACCGTTCTGTTCCACGCCTTGTGGGACGCGGAGGAAGAAGCGTGAACCGAACCGTTCCTGCATTCGTTGCTTTGCTGATGTTCCTCATGCCGTACGGATATTTCCAAGCCGGTATGATCGTGTACAGCGGCGCGACGTTGGCCGAACCCACCTGCGAAGACCATGCCCCGTACAACACGCCGGCCTCCTTCACACCCCACCTGTGGGGAACCGACATGATCGACGCCGCAGCCAGCAACCTCACCACCAACGTCACCGCCGACGCCCCAGGAGGCCTGGCGATTTGGTCCATGCCCGTATGGTCGAACGTCACGGTCCACATGGACGAGGAACCCATCGCCCTACAAGCATGGGTCGTCGAGCAAAATCCGGACGAGCCGTGGGTGCTTTTCGTGCACGGCATTCGTTCTTGCAAAGCCAACCACGAGGTGCTTCTGCCTGCAGGCATGCTCGCCGAGGCCGGCTACAACGTCGTGATGATGGACATGCGGGATCATTGGGAGAGCACCCTTGAGGACGGGCAAGTCTCCGCTGGACAGAAGGAATGGCGCGATGTTGTCGCCGTCTGGCAATGGATTCAGGACGAGAAAGGCGTGCCCGCTGAACGCATTGGCGTGATGGGTGCTTCGATGGGAGCAGGTACCGTCGGCATCGCCTTTGCCCAAGAACCTGGCATGGCCAGCGTCTTCCTCGATTCTCCTTTCTCCAACATGGGCGACATCATCGTCGAAGAATTGTCGTTCCGCGGCTACCCGACGTTCCTGAAGGACGCAGGGATCTTCGCAGGGCGCGTCAGTTCCGGCGAGGACCTTGTCGCGCACAACCCCATCGACGGCGCCCACCTCATCGGAAACCGCAGCATGACCATCGTCCACGGAGAAGACGACATGCGCATTCGGATTCACCACGGAGAAGCCCTGTGCGATGCCGCCAAAGCCGCCGCTACGCAGCCCGACCAGGTCACGTGTTGGTTTGAGTCGAGCCAATTGACCTTCGACAGCACCGACGACGGGACCGTGGTGGAAGGCCACGTCACGTTGATGTTGACGCACACGCCCCTCTACGAGCAACGCTTGCTTGAATGGGCGGAAGGCCTGCGGGCCACGGCAGGTTGAAACCGAACCCGTCTCAGCCGGAGCCGAGGAACATGAGCACACGTCTGACCTTGGTCGGCCAGGGCGAGAAGGCCCAACGCGTGCACGACCTGGTGAAGGCCCCTGCGAACACGCCGGAATCCCGCCGTCGCCAAGCGAGCTGGGACGCGAGCCGGCCGGCAACCGTGTACACCACGCCGGAGATGCTTCCAGACGGGACGCCTTGTTCGGCCGCCACCGTCATCCTGCGCACCAAAGGTTGCCACTGGTGGTGGTCCAGCGGGTGCACCTTCTGCGGTTACTTCAACGACACGAGGGACGACGTGACCGAGGACGACCTGCATGCACAATGGGATTGGTCCGCTGCGAAATTGAACGGCTTTGCCGACGTCCAGATGGTCAAGGTCTACACATCTGGTTCGCTGCTCGAGGACCGTGAAATCCCCGTGGGCTTCCAAGAGCGGGTGCTTCGCGAGTGTTCAGAGCAAGGCCTTCACCTCATCGTCGAAAGCCGCACGGAACAACTCACGGAAGAAAAGTTGGCGTGGGCAACGTCGGTCAACGACGACTTCACCGTCGCCATCGGCTTGGAGGCCTACGACGACGAAGTGCTTCGGTTTCACGTCAACAAAGGTTTCACCGTCCGTTCCTATGACCGCGCGGTGGCCAACCTCAAGCAGGCTGGTCTTCGCGTCAAGGCATACCTGATGTTCAAGCCCCCGTTCATGAGCGAAGCCGACGCACTGGACCACATCGTGGACTGGATTGCGGCGATTGCCGAGGGCGCCGATGAGATTTCGATCAATCCGA
>DUHJ01000086.1 GCA_013330925.1 Candidatus Poseidoniaceae archaeon
AGACCTTGCCATCGGCCATGGATACGACGATCTCGGGGCAGCCGCACCTCGTGCACCTGCTCATGGACAACCTCGACCTGATGCTCACCTTCGCCGTCGTGTGCGAACGGCTTTGGTCGGACTTGGCTGCACCGAGGTTCAATCGTTGACGCTCTCAAACCACGACGACCAATTCACCCGCATGCGTTGGGACCCAAGCGGTGCGGTAACGGAAATCACCAACCCGATCACCGTGGACCATACCGTGCTTCGTCAACATCTTTTGCCGGGCCTGTTGCGGCTTCTGGCTGCGAACCGGCACCATGACTTGCCGCAAGCCGTGTTTGAACTCGGGACCGTGGTCCGTGACCACCGCAACGTAGGACGTGTGGCCTTCCTTGTGGCGGAAGCCAGCGGAGGATTTGCCGCAATCCGTGGGCGCATTCAGGCCTTCATGGGCGCCCTCGGCGCGTCCGAATCCACCAACCTCCAGATTGAGGCCCTACCGGATGGCGAAGGACCGTGGCTTGCAGGACGAGCCGCACGTGTGCTCGTCAACGGAACGTGGGTCGGATGCTTCGGTGAAATCGACCCCCACGTCGGGGCATCTTTCGATTTGGCCGTGCCGATGAACGCGGCGGAATTCGACATGGGTGCACTGGACGAAGCACTCCCCGACCCTGTGTGAGGACCATGTGTGGTCGTTTTGCGTTCGGAACGCGGCTTGAACAAGCCCTCCAAGACCTGAACGTGCAGACCACCATCGACCCAGAGCCACGTTGGAACATCGCCCCAACGGACGAGCATCCGATGCTGGTCCTCGACGACGCATCGTTGGACGTGGCCCTTGGACGATGGGGGTTTACCTCCAATCAACATCCGGTCAAAGCCCCGATCAACGCTCGCGTTGAAACCGTTGCTGAGAAACCCATGTTCAGGGAAGCGATGCGGACCGGCCGCATGGCCGCACCCGCCACGGGATGGTACGAATGGATGGCCTCCCCTATGGGACGTCACCCCTACCACCACGCGTTGGCCTCAGGAGGCATCATGTGGCTTGCCGGTGTGCTCCATCCAGAGGGATTGCAAGGCTTTGCCTTGCTGACCCAAGATGCTGGTTCAGCCGTGTCCCATGTTCACCCGAGAATGCCCGTGTTGCTGACCTCTGAACACGTCCACGCCTGGCTTGAGGACGGTACCCTGCCCTCCTCTCCGCCATTGATCGAGGCTTGGCCGGTGGGCATGGACGTCAACCGGACGGGAAACGAAGGACCGCATCTCGCCGAGCGTATCCCGACCTTGTTCTAGAGGGACAACGCGACGACGACTTGAAGCCCCACCTGTGATTGGTGAACGCATGCGAGCAGCCTCCATCGTGCTGCTTCTCCTCTTGAGCACCGCACCCCTTCACCATGCGGCCGCCTCGTCGGGTGGGCCTTTGGCTTGCCCCGAGACCTTGCCACTCCTTCCCGGACAACCGACCGAGGTGATGCTGATTCAGCACGGCGTGGACAACACCACGCTTGACGTGCAAAACTCCACGGACGTCGAGGTTCGAAACGTCGAGAGCGTGGTCATGGATGGAAACCGAACGTGGACCATGACGCTCGTGGCGTCCCTTTCTTCGCCCAGCGGACACGTTGACATGACGGTCGAGTTGCTTGATGGCGCGTCCGTCGGTTCCTGCACCATTGACCTCTGGATTCGGCCTGCATCCGCCCTCGTTTTGGGATCATCAGGACAATCCACCCTGACCGTCAACGAGGGCGTGACCACGCAGGTGGCGGTGAACCTGACCAACGTGGGATCGGAATCCGAAGACGTTCACTTCACCCTCGAAACCGCAAGCGACTGGGCGTGGGGATGGACCCTCAATGGCGTGAAGGTGGACGATCCAAACGTCACCGTCGAGCCGGATGAGCTCATCTACATCGGGGCGTGGATCGACGTGGGTGTGGTCGGTGACGACGGACAACCCCTCTTTGGCACTGGACCCGCGTTCACCCTCACTGCTTCATCGAGTTTCGACGGACGAGGTGACACCTGGAGCTTTGTCCTCGCGATGGAAGAGGTCCGTCGCGTAGATCTTCGTCTTGAGGAGCCAACCCAACCCGTGGCTCCAGGAACCGACGAACGGGTGCAAGTCGTGGTGACGAATCGGGGCAACGTACCGTCGACGGTGAACCTCGGATTGGTGGCCCTTCAGGAGGACGGATCGGTCGTCGAAGGCTTTGACGCCATCGACCGGTTCCAACGCGACGGGTGGACCTTGGCGTTGTTCGGCGCTTTGCCTTCTGTGGCCATTGAACCCGGCGCATCACGAACGTTCGAAGTCGGTTTGTTGGCCCCTTGGGCCAGCGAGGGCAGGATGGACGTCCGTGTTCAAGCGAAGATTGGCTCTGCCACGGATTCCGTTGACCTCACGGGCATCATCGACCTCCAACGCGCGTTCGACGTGCAAGACGTTACCGTCCGATGTCCTGACCTCGACATGGACCAAGCGTGTGAGGTACGAGCAAACGTACGGAACGCTGGGACCTATGACGACGTGGCCGCCATCGACCTTCTCCTCAACGAAGCATCCGACGGCATCGTCAACCTTACCCAGCAAACCGAACGCGTGGTGCTCAACCACGGCCAAGACAAGGACGTGGTGATCGCGCTGTTGAAGGCACATCCCGACGCATTGGCTTTCCAGGCCGCGACCTTGGAGGTCCATGTCGGCCCCGAGGGAGGGGACATGGTCAGCATCACGACCTACGACCTGCGCATCGCACCACGTGTGGAGTGGGTGTTCGAATCCGTGGTCCAGGAAGAGGATGCACGCCAGCGTGTGTCGGTCACGGCAACCCTCCGCAACGATGGAAACGTTGTGGATGGCCTCGTGGTGAGCATGAAAGCATCCCACGGCATGGACATGGGGCTCGTTCCGCCTGCAGGTGCGCTGGTTGAAGATGAGGCAGAACCTGTTCGGTCCTTCGAAGTGGAAGGGCTTCCGATTGGAAGCAACGTCACGTTGCGGGCATGGTTCGACCTGCCGAGCGACGAAACCGTCAACGGGACGGTGTTCGTCAACCTGAGCGTTCGTTCAAGGTACGTGCCCGAACAAACCTTCCAACACACCGTGGTCGCTCCATACCTTGGCATTCCCTGGCAAGAGTCGGCCACGGAGGACCGGTTTGATCTCGGTGATTTGGCAGGGCAAGCTTGGGGACTGGTGCAGGTCACGTGGCACATCGTGCTCGCCGTCGGCCTTGCCACGATCATCCTCAATCGGGCCGTCGTCCGCCGGAGTGAACGACGACCAACGGGCATGAACGATGCCCAAACGAAGAAGCCAAACGAAACGGCAGAGGATTGGATGGCAGGGTTCCAAACCGGGCAGCAAGCACCACGTCCCGTCGAGAGCCCGAGCGTTAACTCACAAGCATTCGAACAAGCGTTCCGGAACCGCTCAACACCAAGTCCTGCTCCGACCCCTTCACCGCCAACCGAGCTGACCGAAGCCGCCAGTGTGGTGTTGGATGTGCGAACAGGTCAAGCAGCAGCCGAGCGGCTTGACGCCCTTGCAGCACATTTGCCACCGGTGGAAGCACCCAAATCAGAACTTGACTCCTTGCTTGATGACCTTGACTTGGGGTGACCATGTGCGCGTGGTGGGTGTCGATGAAGCAGGGCGCGGCCCCTGCATCGGACCGCTCTTTGTTGGAGCAGTGGCGCTTCCTTCGGCTGACCTGCACATGTTGGAACTGCTCGGCGTCACCGATTCCAAACGCCTGAAACCGGCCCAACGTGAAGCCATGGCTGCAGAACTCCGAAGGTTGGGTGAAGCACGTGATTGGGGGCTGATCGTCCACCCGTTAACGCCACCACGCATCGACGCCGCCGTGGAGCAAAAGGGGCTGAACCGCCTCGAAGTGGAGGGCTTCGTCGCGGTCATCGACGCCCTTTGGAGGGAAGGAACTGACCATCATCTTCTGCTCGATGCATGCGACGTGGACGAGGTGCGATTCGGACGGAACGTCGAAACTGGACTTTTGGCGCGAGGGCGGCAACCGGCGAATGTCTTGGCCAAGCACAAGGCCGATGCCGACGAGCGCATCGTCGGTGCTGCCAGCATCGTTGCGAAGGTGGAACGTGACCGCTGGGTCAGGTCCTTCATCGAAGCATCCGGCATCGACATTGGTTCAGGCTACCCGAGCGACCCGAAAATGATGCAAGCGCTCTCAAGCTTGGTGGAAGGCCCAC
Source organism: Candidatus Poseidoniaceae archaeon (assembly GCA_013330925.1). Taxonomy (GTDB): domain Archaea; phylum Thermoplasmatota; class Poseidoniia; order Poseidoniales; family Poseidoniaceae; genus MGIIa-L3; species MGIIa-L3 sp11892u. Next base: position 4,228 of record DUHJ01000086.1, read on the forward strand.
AGCCTCACGTAGACCTCCGTTGGTCATGGGCAACGACGAAACGGGGATGGGAGGCACAGCACCCCACCCCTGTCCCCGTCCGAACCGAGGCAGGTACCTCCGTGCAACGGCGCTTGTTCGACCCACCATCCTCATGAAGGAACTCCCGCAGGTCCGCCCGAGACCGATGACTTGGAACCCCGATGAGGAGACCCTCGCTTTCCTTCGCCTTGTGGCCTTGCAGAACGCGGTGGAATATGCCGGCCAGGCCGTGGCCGGTTCGGTCGTCGGCCGAATCATGGGCATGCGTGCGGATCTCCGACCGCACGGTCGTGTCCTTGCACCGGCCATCGCCACGGCCGTCGCGGAGGCGAACGCCTTTGTCGCCGAGGAAGGCTTGGAGGCCGCCCAAGAGGAACTCGCTTCCTTGGCTCCAGAGTTGCTCGAATCCCGCCCAAAGGCCGAACGACGGGTGGGCTTGCCCGATTTGGAGGGTGCCAAAGAGGGGGAGGTCGTCTTGCGGTTTGCACCAAATCCCAACGGCCCACTCTCCTTTGGACACGCCCGTGGCTTGGTCATCAACGGAGCTTATGCAGAACGGTACAAGGGCATCCTGATCCTTCGATTTGACGACACGGACACCGTCGTCAAGCCGCCGATGCCCGAGGCCTACGACACCATTCAGCAGGAAACGGAGTGGCTCCTTGGTCGACCCGCCGATCGGGTGGTCATCGCCAGCGACCGGATCGAACTGTACCACGCCCATGCCACGACGATGATCGAGCGTGGATTTGGCTACGTGTGCACCTGCAGTGCAGAAGCCTTCCGAGAATTCCGGGTTGCACAGCAGGATTGCCCGTGCCGTGACGGGACCACCGAAGTGCACGTCACCCGTTGGGAAGGCATGTTGAACGGAGCGTACCGACCTGGTGATGCCGTGGTTCGCGTCAAAACAGGCATGAATCAGCGCAATCCTGCCCTCCGTGATTGGCCGGCACTTCGCTTGCAGGACACCGTGGCCAATCCCCATCCGCGGCCAGAAGTGGGCTCCAAGCACCAAGTTTGGCCGCTCCTCGACTTCCAAAGCGCCATCGAGGACCACCTCCAAGGCGTGACCCACATCATCCGTGGCAAGGACCTGATGGATTCCACGAGAAAGCAAACGCTGCTCTACGAACACTTTGGATGGACCTATCCGAAAACGATGTATTGGGGCCGTGTGAAAGTCCATGAGTGGGGCGGATTCTCCACCTCAGCGATGCGAAAGGACATCGAAAGCGGTCGCTACGAAGGGTGGAATGACCCTCGCCTCCCGACGCTGTCAGCCCTTGGTCGTCGCGGAATTCAGCCCGAAGCCCTCCGGACGTTTTGGCTTGAACTTGCCATCACTCAGAAGGACATCTCCGTTCCTCTGACGAGCCTCTTTTCTCACAACACGAAAGCCGTGGACAGCACTGCACCACGCCTTGCTTTTGTCCGCGACCCGATCCGGCTTCCGTTGAAGGACGGACCCGCATCAGCGACGTTGGTGCGCTATCCCGATGAGCCAGAAAAGGACCCCAGGCAGCATGACCTCGCATCGGGTCACGTGCTTGTGGAATCCGAAGATGCCGAGAAATCCGCTTTCCGATTGAAGGATTTGGTGGACGTTGACCTTGAGGACGGCGTGCTGCATGCCGGAAGCAGGGAGCGTCAGGACAACCGGCCCATCGTCCACTGGACCGTGGACGCCGCACTTCCGACGACGCTTGTGGTCGCCGAAGACCACGAACTTCACGACGTCAAAGGACGGTTGGAACCACACGACCATCCAATCGGCACGGTCTTCCAGTTGGAACGGGTGGGATACGCCATCCTGTTGGACGACGGTCGCCTCCTGATGACCCACGAATAATCACGAGCGTGCTCGGTCAAGCGACCGCAGCAGCTTCACTTTCGCCCGAGCGGATGCCAAGTCTGCAGGCGAGAACCAACCAAGGAAGGTCCCGTCTTCGTCCACACCAACCACCGCGTCAGGTTGCCGGCGGTCGATGGTGGCCACCACTTCGTCGAGCGGTGTATCGACCGGCACGCGAAGCACGTCGGAAAGCATCACGTCTCGGCAGACCGATGCGCGCAATTCCGTACCACGCAGCACTTCACGAAGCAGGTGGTCGGGACGAATCAGGCCCCTTGGTTGCCCTTCATCATCGAGCACCACCAACACCCCGCCGGGAACATCGATCAAACGATGTGCGGCTTCCTCAAGGCTGTCCTCAAGACCGATGGTGACGTGTTCGTCTTCAAGGTCCAAATCACCGAGAACACCGACCAATGCGTCACCCCTGAATGGTGATGCCGCGTTGGCAACCTTGGCACACGATCCGCAGCGGTCGTTCGTGCGATGGAACGTCGTTCACCGTGCCGCATGCAGGGCAGGCAAAGGTCGGCAGCGGAAGGTTCCGGTTCACCTTGGCAGACGAAGACGTCGCCCGGTGGCGCGAGGCGCGTGGGGACACCAAGGCCGTGACGCCCCAAATGAACGCCGACGATCCTGCTGCACCAAACACGAACATCGAGGGATAGGCGAAAAGAAACATGGCCATGACGATGATGGAAAGCAACACGACTTCCGTCATCAGCAACGATCTGCGGCGCTGGCGGGAAACACGCCATCCCAACGCAAGGCCTCCTGCGAGGACTCCAAGCGTCCCGATCAGCACGAGAAGGGGAGCGTAAAGCGGGGCGCTGGTCGGCGCTGCAATCAACTCGAACGTGATGCCTTGATCCAGGTCTTCTCCGCTGAGAACGGCGGATTCACCCATTGGCATGCGGCGATGGTTCAGCGTCAATCCCTCGGCCTCGCCCACGTCCAAGCCAACCAAGGAAGTCAAACCGGAGGTCTTGAGGGTGAGGTCAATTGACCAATCGGACCAGAATGGAACCGGCTGGACGACGATGAAATCCCGTACCAAATCGATCAGCGTGCCGTCCGCAACACGTTCACGGGAGCGAATGGTGATGGTGACGGGGTGACTGATGACGCGCTCGTCACCGTGGAGGTCCAGCGAAACACCCACGGTGTCAAACTCGCCTGAATCACCGATCAATTCGTCCGGCTTAAGTCCCAAACCATTGGACAGGAACGAGACGTGGAGCTTGCCCATTTGTTGTTCAAACTCCTGCCGCTCGATGGATTCAATCATCCTGCTTTCGCGTTCTTCGTCACCGACCCCGCCTGCCCTGAACGACCTGATGGTGGGAGAGAGCGCGAGGTCTTCGCTGCCGAGATGATCGAGGCTCCAACGCATCCAGAACGACATTTCCCCGTCCAGCGTGATGGCCGTCTGCCGCTCAAGCACCAGTTCACCTCGGTCTTGTGAGAGTTCCATGCTGCCCACAACGACCAGCGAAGATCCAGCTCCAGTGGTTCGAAGCGGTTCTTCTGAGGGATAGTAGCTCCCACCGCCACCTTCGCCGTCTTCTGTGGTGAACGTCACTTCCGTGGGCTCGCTTGTGATGGAGGATCCTCCACTCTGGAGGCGGATGGTGACCTCAACGGACATGGTTTGTTCACCTGGATCGTCGTCGGTGTACGTCCACGTGACTCGAATGCCGTCCGCCGATTGTGTTTCGACCGGGTCGCCGGAAACAACGCTCCCATCGAGACGCAGGCTGAGGTCGTCGCTGAACGCGAGCAGATCGGTCCCAAAGGGCGAGGACAACACCACACCAATGTACGCGTCTGCGCCGTCCGTTTCAACGTCGAGCAAGCGCATTTCGATGGCAGAGAATTCGCCAGAGATGGAAGCCTCGGCGCCATCGGCCCCCCACAGCACGGAGAGTTGTGAACCGCTCTGAGGGACTGAGAACACCACCGTGCGAGCCAGCAGCACCACCTCGAGGTCCCAACCATCACCCACGGTGGACTCCTCGATTGGAACATCGAAGGAGATTGTGCTCTCGCCCGTCCCAACAAAGGTCGAGGGAGCGGGGAGAGCTCCTGTGTAGACGTTTGAACCGATGGCGACTTCCACGGTAAAGTTGACCTGAGCCCCACCTGCGTTCTCGACCAAAACGGGTAGGCTGATGGTCCACGTCCCGTCCGGCACCGTCCCGGCATAGAGGTCCTGCAGCCGCCATGTGGCCACGACTTCTTCGGAGGTGACCGCATTCGCAATGACCGCGCTTTCTGGGTCGTCACCAAGACGTTCTGAGAACGGACTGAGCGAACCGCTGTCTGCGGAGCCCAACATGAACAGCTCGACGTCCGCCGCTGGACAGCAAATGATCTCCGAGGTCGAGCGACCCTCGGCTGCGGTGGCCGTTGGAACGAACACCAACGGCGCAAGCATCAGCAGCGCCACGAAGACTTGCCGCACGCCATCACCTCAGAGAGCACGCTCAAGGAGGGTTCCAAGTTCTTTCTCAAAGAGACCGACCAATGCGGTCCCAATTTCGCCTTGCAATTCGTCGGGGAGCATGCGCAGTCCAAGACGCGTCGCGGCTCGGCTGGCCTTGAGTTCGGCATACACGGAACGTGCCTTGGCTTGGAAATAGTAGCCCACGGCCTCCTTGATTTCCGCCTTCAACTCAGGATCGTCGTCGATGACGTTCCTGATGTGTGCCTTGAGTTCGTCCTTCACCAAGTCCCGGAACGTTTCCAAGACGAGGTCTTCGGTGGCCATCAAGTCCTGAATTTGGTCACGGATGCCGCCCGTCAACAAACGCTCGATGGCCATGCCATGCCATCGGCACGGGTTCCTTGAAGCCATTGGTGCTTCACTTCGGTTCAACCAATGCCCCTGACGTCAGCAGGAGGTCCATTCGTCGGCTCATGGACAGTTGACCTTGGGCGCTGTCGACATGAACTTCGTCCGCGAGGCGAGAGGCCTGTTCCAGCACGTCGAGGGGTGCCCCGGGAAGCACCGGCCGGTGCCAGATCATCTCCTCAAGACGAGCTGGAGCGACGTTGGTTCGGCGCAAGGCAGGCAAGACCGCTTCTGAGAACCCTCGGGCGCGAGCCTCATGGTCCATTCGAGGCCATGCCTTGCGAAGCCGATTCAGGAGTGAGGCGGAAAGACCGTCTGGAAGCGAACTCGGCATGGTTTCCACGTCCGCGAGGCTGGCCACGCGCAGGCTCCCTTCTTCGCAGAGGTGGTCTCGGAGCACCGTGTACCACGGGTCGAAACTCGCGTCCAAGGCCCCCCGACCCCACTGTGCCAACAAGGCCCATGGCCGCACGCGTCGAACCCGTGGTCCGGCAGGAGCCATCTGCTCGGCCACCAAGGCACAGAGCAAGGCCGGACTCAAGGCCCCGGTCCGGGAACGTTGTTCCCGCCCAAGGTCCACGGATGCGCCAACGGAAACAAAGCGATGCAACGGGCCTGAGGTGGACGGCAACGAGGGATGAGCCTCCTCTTCGTCAAGCACCACGCACCGGAGTTCACCAGGAGCGACGTCGGGTGGAAGGCGTTCTGTGGAGGGCACAAAATGTGTGGAGGGGGAGAGCGCCCTCCGGTACGGAAGTCCACGGTCCAACATGGCCGCTTCAAGTTGAACCAGACCGAGCACGACGTTCAGATCTGCTGCTCCATCGAGCACGACGTGGTTCCCAGCGGATAGGGTCGTGGCCACGTCCTTGGCCCATGCCGCGGCCTCCGTGAGGCCGTCGATGGATGACAAGGGTGACATCGTTCCGCCTCAACAGCGGGGACACATCAACCTGCGCCAGCGTTCACTCGACCATGAGGCGGAGTTGGTCACGCTTGTAGCGCCAGTCGGCAGGCAGTCGACCTTCGCCGGCGTAATAACTCGCCAGGCGGCGAATCTTGGCTTCGGTGAGTTCGAGCGCACGGCGGTTGTGCAAATCCTTGTGGTTGCTTCCCATGTGGTCGATGAGACCGGCGGCGCGGCGCATGAGGTTCATCATGTCCTCGGGGTAGGTGCCGGTCAATTCGGCCTCGGCGAGCACCGCACCGATGCGACGGCCGAGGACGAGGCGAGCGTTGGGGACCGCGTGACGGTCGCGGAGGAGGGTGCCGATCTGAGCACTTGAGTGGCCGGCCTTGGCGTAGTCCAAGATGAGGGCTTCAACGGCCGCCTTGTCAGTGTTGGACCATGCAGGAGCTTCGGTCACGTGAGGCTTCGACGAGCCACTGATACCTTTGCGGGACGAGTACATCCTTGCCATGCATGGGCCTCCGAACGGTCCGGCGACCTGCTCCCCCCTCTTAACCGCATCGCCGCGGGCCTCCGGTCTCAAAGACGCTGGTGTGCTTTGGCAAGGCGGCCCGGCGTGCCTGCCCACTCCCATCCGGGTGCGAGGGCGCGAGCAAGTCCGACCGGGGCTCCGTCCTGCATGACCAGAAGATCGGAGCCAACGCGGACGTCACCTTCCAGACGTTCGACGATGCCAACGTGAAGGTCGCCTTTCCAAGACACGTCCGAAACCAAGTGAACCTGCGGGAGGTGTGCGCCTTCGGCCAGACGGAGCACCGCGGCCTTCGACAAGGCGAAACCACCGCGGTCGGGAGACCATTGGCCGATTTGGTCGGCACCGTTCATGATGCGAAACCTTGGGGGTCGACCGCGGACTTCTGCACCGTCCAACCATGCATCACCGCCCAAAAGACGACGCGAGGCGCTCTTCCATTCGTCCATGTGGAGGGCGTCCCTCGATCGGCGTCGAGCACCGTGCGTCCGCACGGCATCACGCACCGCTTCTCCGAGCCGCTCCAAGGCAGGGCGTGATCCTGCGGAGTCGCCTTGCCGCGTGTCCACACGGGGCAAGCCTCCGTAACACGACTCGGGCAAGGTCAGTCCAGAGTGATCCACGATGCATTGGTAGTCATGGGCTTCGATAAGAGCAGCCAGCATCTCACCGATTCGATTCACTTCATCGGCGCTCCACCGGCCGGTCACCGCCAAATCGTAGTGCTGGGCGGGCCACGTCTGTTCCAAATCCCGAGGAACCAAGCCGAGCGGGGAGGTCACCATCACTTCGTGCACGGCGTTGGTTCCAATCGCTTCGATGAACCGTCGGTGGGATTTGGAGAACCGGTAGGGCTTCCGTGCCGAGCATGGAAGCAGCACAAGCAGACGATCAAGGCCCTCTGGCGCCCTGTAATCGGTGCTCATCCATCGGACCCAATCGGCCACAGCAGGCTCGTGGAGGCTGGTCTCGGCCATGCACATGAGGCGACGGGTGCGGGGCACGTGACGTTCGAGCAGGCCTTTCTGAGACGCACAGGCCTCGTCATGATGGCGAAGTTGAGCCACGGTGGTGGGCGCGACCAGAACTTGCCGGTCGACCACCTGCCGAAGGGTACCGGCAGCGAGGTGTTCTCGGACTTCAGCGATGGCGGACCGCCATTCGCTCAGTTGATGCTCCATGGCTTCGGATTCTCCGAGATCGAGGGCAGGCGTCCGAGGACCACCACGGTCCAGGAGCATGCCCGATGCCGAGGCTTGTCGCGAGCGAGCAAGGTCGAACAGATCAACTCCAAGCCACGTCAGCAACGCAAGGTTGTCCGGCCCACCGATGCCCGGCGCCCACAGCAAGGCCCCTGGAAAGCGTCGCTTGATGGCCACGAGGGCGTCGATGAAGCGACGAGGAGAACTGGTCAACGCCAAGGCATCGGTCAACACGACCACCTGAGGAGCAAGGTCGGGGTCCATCAGCGCTGGATCATGCATCATGCGCTGCCATGACACAGGGAGAAGCGGCCCTGTTCCAGCCGCTTCTCCGGCGTCCGCTTCCTCCATTTCAGGCGGCAGCACGTGCCCAAGCCCAACCGACCACTGCGGTCCGGGGGCATCGAAGGCAGGGACCTCAAAACAGCCCCGAGAGGTCAACGTAAGGGTCGCAGGAAGGGTTCGTGTGGTGCGTGCCTCGAAGGGTGCCAAGACGACGTCCGTGGAAGGGTCGCCCTCCAACAGCACAAGCGCCGGCGTGCGCGACTGCGGCGACGCGCGGTCACCCAAGCCCCAACTTCGAGCAAACCGGTCCCTGAACTGGACGGTTCGCCCAAGCACACCGTCCATGCCCGTCGGCAGCAGGACCTGCACTTCAAAGCGGTGCCAAGACGAGGGCTTCAAACGATGTTGGGGGACCCGGGAACCATGGCGAAGCGAGGGGCGGCCGCGCTGCTCGTCCTCCTCATGTGCAGTCTCCCATTTGCGAGCGCATCGGCCGACACAACCCTCGTCACCCATGACGAGGAACGCTTGGTGGTCCAAGGGAACGCAGGTGCAACATGGTCAACGACGCTCAACCTCGACGCAACCCAACGAGGTCTCTTCGTGGTTGCATGCGGAAGTTGCGAGGCAAGCGTCGAGGATGCGGCAGGAACCGCCCTCGCCTCCGGCGTAGGTGGCTTGGACCTCACCCACCGACCCGAAGTAGCCGGCACTTTGACCCTGCAGGTCACCTTCGTCGTGGAGGAAAGCGCCACCGTGCTCCTCCTCGCATCAACGATGACGGAGGTCCCCAACCGCCCCGCTCCGGGCGAGGACGTCATCTCGACCGTCCTTGCCCCGTCCGGAGCGGGGGATGCATGGTGGACGGGAACCGACCACGTCCGTCTGAACGGTGGATGGCAAGGCGCAGCGACGGCGGTGGTGAACGTCTCAGCGGATTCAACCGCATACGTCCTTGCAGAAACCGAAGAACCCGCATGGGTGGACGTGCTGGTGCAGCACGCCTCGAGCGAAATTGACCTCCGACTCATCCTCCAAAACAACACTCTGGAAGTCACGCACGCAAGTTTGACGCTGACGCAAGACGACCTTCCGTTCAGCCATCGGATGTTCTTGGACGCAGATCAGCGGGCGATGATGCTCATCGAAGGTACGGCCCCAAACACAGGAGCCGCCGTGGCCATGGCGTCCCACCCGACTTCGGGGGCCATGGATGAAGTGGCAGGAGAGGATTCCGAGCGGGTCGTGGGACACGGTGGTCAAATCAAGGTCTACGACGTCAACGACACTGATGCCTTGCGGGTCACACCGGCCTTAGGAACAGAATTTCGAGCCGAGCATCTGGTTCAGGGCACATGGGTGGCAACGTCGAACGCAACCTCCACCCAACCGAGGACGGTGTGGGCCCTTCCAGGCGCCGTTGCGCTTCGGTTGACGTGCATCAGCCCGACCTGCTCCGCGGACGTGGCGCTCACCGAAGCCTCTGACCTCCGCAGCGGCGAGGACGCGCAAGGTTACGTGGACCTGAGCGATGAACTCCTTCGCCAAGGAGGAAGTGCAGGGTACCTTCCGTTGAATGGAAGCGCAAACGGCCACCTCGTGCGCGCAACGCTCGACGTGGCCGACGTCTTCCCGTTCCAGATCGATGCTTGGGAAGATTCCATCCATTTGGTCAAGGTCACCGTATGGACCTCTGAACCGGTCATGCTGGAACTGATTCCAATCGATCCAATCACTGGCACCGTCGACGAGGACGAGCGCAAGCACGAGGTGGTCAGCGGCCAAGGCGAGAGCCTCAGTGCGCAATTCGGCCGGGGTACGCACCTCGTTCGCATCAGTTTGGTCAACCCGGATGAGGTGCTGAACGGCACGTGGGGCAGCGATTTGGCCACGCTCAATTACACCTTGGAAATGGCCCATGGCGTGGTGGATGAAGGCGACGAACCGTGGTTTGAACCGGACGAGGCTTCTCAAATTTGGGGCGCAAGGGTCCGTTGGATCCTCGGGTTCTGTTTCTTGATCCCTGTGGCCTATCTTGCACGCATGCAGCGCAGGCGAACCTTGCTTGCAAACACCTTGCGCGCACAGCGTGAGCGCCTTCGACAGATCGTCGCTCGCCTTGACGAGGGCCGCCCAGTGGCTCAGGAACGACGGGACCTCCACCTCGCCCTCGATGCCGTGGCCACCTTGGATTTCGAAGACGCGTGCTTGAGTTGGGGGCAACCCGACCTGCAACATCGAACCGACGAACTTGCCTTTGCCGCCTGGCGTCTCGACCGACGCTTGGCACAGCACGGGGCGCATGTCGTGCTCGTTGGATTGGCTGCTGGCCCACGAACTTGGGAAGCGACGGCCTTGCGCTTCGACGCTCCCATCGGTGCGGCGTGTGAGGTCAAAGCGGTGGAACCGCGCTTCATGCATCACGGGGAGGACGTCTTCCTGGACACCATTCGAGCGGAGACGGTCGTGTTCCTGACCGTAGAACTGGACGGAGCGAACACCTTGGTGGACCTCGAAGTCAACGGCCTTGTGGACGCGAAACCAAGGGCAGCACGCGCAAGTGCACCGCTCGAACTCGTCTCCACCGAAGAGGCGTGATCAACCGCCGCGCCTTCGCGTGTCGGCCTCTTCCCGAATTCTTTCGTGCAGGTCGCTCGGGGCCAAGTCCTCGCGCAACTCCTCAAGGGCGGTACGGATTTTTCGAGAAAGTTTGGTCGGCATGTGGAGCTTGAGCAGAACGATGACGTCACCACGCCCACCGCCACGCAACCGGGGGAATCCCCTGCGAGGGATGTCGATGGTGTCGCCTGCGGTCGAACCTTTTGGCACTCTGATTTCGAGGGGAGACCCGTCGAGGTGATCCAAAGTGATCGTGGTGCCGAGCGCCAAGTCCGCATAGCCGAGAGGAAGGGACATGATGAGGTCGCTCCGGCTCCGCTCAAACCAAGGATGTGGGGAGACTTCGAGTTCGACCAGGAAATCCCCTGCGGGTTGGCCGTCTCGGCCAGGTTCGCCTTTCCCACGCAGCCGAAGTCGTGTCCCGTCCTCCGCTCCGGCTGGAATGCCAAATCGGACGGTGGTGGTCCGCTCAACACGGCCTCGGCCCTTGCAGGCTTTGCAGGTGGTTCTGGGGATTTTCCCACGCCCATCGCATGACGAACAGGTGCGGTTTTGTTGCGTTTGGAACGGTCCCATCTGCACCACACGGGAAATGACACCCCGTCCAGAGCAGTCTGTACAGGTGTCCAGCACCCCCCCTTCTGCCCCGGTGCTTGAGCATGGAGAACAAGGCGCTGGTAGGTCCAGTTCAATTTCTTCCTCGGTGCCGTTCATCACGTCTTCACTCGACACGGTGTGCCGGTAGAGGATGTCGCTGCCACGGCCGGAGCGTTGCCCACCGCCACCTCCTCCACCAAAGAAGGCTGAGAAAATGTCCGAACCACCGAAGAGGTCGCTCAAATCAACGTTGAAACCGCCACCAAAACCGCCGCTGGGTCCATCGTGGCCAAAGCGGTCGTATTGCCCCCGCTTCCCGGGGTCGGAGAGGACCGCATACGCTTCCTGAATCTCCTTGAAGCGGTCTTCGGCATCGGGCTCATCGCTTCGATCCGGGTGGTATTTGCGTGCCAGCCGTCGAAAGGCGTTCTTCAGCGCCTTCTCATCGGCATCGCGATCGAGGCCCAACACCTCGTAGTAATCGCGCTTCCCGCTCATCTCGGCCCCGGCTTGTCGGCTCGGGGGGCCGCCTTCAACCCAACGCCCCTGCGAAGGTCAGACGGAGACGGGTGGAAGGACCGTTCCACATTGGGGACAAAAGCGGTCCTCGGGCTCATGCCGGGCTCCACAAGCCCCGCAAGCATACACCGGTTCAGGTGGTGGCGCCATCTGGACCGGTGCAGCAGGGAACTGGGGGTCGTACGTCTCAGATGCACCGGGAATGGGCGCAACGGGCCGTGTGGCGATCAGCGGGTCATTTTCCGCCCGTTGGGTCAAGGCCGCACGCCTCCGCTCTTCGCGGAATTGGGCAAGGTCATCCCCACGACGAAAGAAGCGACCGAGGGCATCCAAAAAGCGGTCCATTCCAGACGCCTTGCCTGAAGCACCCACGGTACGCTGAACACCATCAGTGGGCTGTAGGCGCATTCCGTGCACCGTTTCGACGTCCACTTCCATCTCGATGTTGAGTTCGCTGCCCTCGCGCGTCAAGCCTCCAACCTTGGCGCCGGCATCGATGCTGAGTGGACGTGATTCGGGAGGTGCATCGTTTCGGTCCCACAAACCCTGTTCTTCGGCTTTGAACACGGTCTTCAAGCCCTTCAAGGAGGCCGAGCGTCGATGCTCGTGGTCACGCTCCACCCTGGCTCGACGAAACAGGAGAAAACCCGCCGCGGCAAGCGCACCGTAGAAGACCCAGCGAAACCAAGGCGACACGTCAAGCATCGCATTGAGGGGTGTCACGGTCACGTCAA
>DUHJ01000017.1 GCA_013330925.1 Candidatus Poseidoniaceae archaeon
ACCTCCTCGGCTGCCTCGCCCTCTTCTTCCCGCTCAACCACCTCTTCGGCCGCTGCCGGTGGAGGGACTTCGGCGTCCATGGCGGCCGGCGTTTCTTCGACCTCAGGCGAGACCGTCGCTTCATGAGCGGGCACAGGCTCGTCAACCGCATCCTCCTGAATGGGGGTTTCTCCCGCCACGGATTCGGGAACGTTCAGCAGGTCGTCGTCGAGCACGTCCAGGACGCGTGACGCCAAGGATGGCGCCTCATCGTCGTGTTCCGAACCCGACGCCATGGCCGAACAGCGAAGGTCGTCCACTTCAAGGCAACGTCAGCCGAAGCGCCGACGGCCTCTGGCTGAACCCCCCTTCACGTTCGCCGAGCCTCGAGGACGAGTTTCGCCAACGAGTGGCTTGACCACGCCTTGGCCGTGGTGACTTCCAGTCCCAAAAAGTCCGGCAAGACCACGTCTTCGTTCTCGTCATCAAGTTCCACCTCGGCGATGATCAGGCCCGCCAATGGACCCTCAAATTCGTCGATTTCCCACAGGCGCCCGTCGGCACCACGCCAGAGGTACCGGATTTTCTCAAGGGCGGCAAGGTCAGGTCGCGCAAGTGCTTCTTGTGCCAAGGCAGGCTCGATGGGGAATTCATGTTCCGCCGCGGAGGCGCCTGACCGAGGCCCCTTGAGGGTCAACACCGCTCCGTCGTTTTCCATGCGCAGCCGGACGGTCCAGCCCTCGAAGGTCGCGATGCGCTGGAGGCGGTCCTTCGGCACCCTTTCGACCAGCACGGCACCGCTGTGCAGCAAACGCCCTCCGGCAACGTCGACGTGAAGCCCTGCCCGCTCGAGGTAGACCTGCGCCATGCGAACCGTGCCTTCGTTGACCTCGAGCCACGGCCTCGGGCCACGGCCGTCGATGAGGAAGCGGCGCTCGATTTCAACCTCGGTGCCGCCCATGCATCGAGGTGGTCGCGTGGTCGTGTGAAGGCTCCGGTCAATGGAACGTCAAACACATATAACCACGTTCTTGATATGGAACAGAACCTGACCCTGAGGCATGAAGCGCCTTTGTGCCGTTGCTGTGATTGCCCTGTTCTTCCTCTCAGGGTGTCTGGGTGCCGTTGAAAACAGGATTGATCCGGATTTGGATGTCGTCGAATTGCCCGATGCTTGGGACCAGTTGACGCAACGGTCCATCGGAAGTCCTCACCTGACCGGCTACGCCACCTGCGCCGCCCTTGAGGACGCCCTCAAGGAGTCCCTTGAACAAGAAACGGTCGTGGACTTGCTTCAGGCCGTTGAGGAGGAGTACTTCTACGGCTGGGGCTGGATGGAAGACGACGTCGCCATGGACGCGGAGATGTCCGCTGACGGAGCGTCCAACACGGCCACGCCCAAAACCCGCACCGCCGGCGAGGATTTCTCCGGCACCAACAACCAAGAGCAAGGTGTGGACGAAGCAGACTTCGTCAAGACCGACGGGTACCACATCTTCTACCTCAACGGCCAAACCCTCCACGTCATCGCCATCCCAGAATTTGGGGCGCTTGAATTGGTGGCCAACGTGACCGTGGAAGGCTCTCCGCAAGCGATGCTGCTCGACGGCGATCGCTTGGTGGTCATCTCCACCGTCTCGGCCTGGAACCTCCGGAGCGCTGACCCCTTGTCCAATGCCATGGGCTGGGGCGGTGACTACGGCTCCTGGCGCACCTCGACGTTAACGAAATTCACCGTCTATGACATGGACGACCGCTCGGCGCCTGAAGTCGAGCGCGAGTTGTACATGGAAGGCTGGTATTCCACCGCGCGCGAGGTCAACGGAAGCATTCGCGCGGTCACCCATGCCTGGATGGACGTCCCTGGACTGACCACGTGGCTCAACCTCCCTGACGGCTACTACCGCTTGGACTACGACGACCCGCTGCGCCGCCAACTCCGTGAACAGGCCGCGTGGGAAGCGATCGAGAGCAACCGCGAGGTCATCGACGGCCTGGCGCTCGAAGACCTTCTCCCACAAGTGCATGAGCGCACCGAGAACGGCATCGTGACGCATCACATGTCCGACGACGAATGCGCCGATTTCTCAGCACCTGAAGAGGGCATGAACCGTGGTTTCACCAGCATCTTCACGCTTGATTTGGCCACGCCGACCCTCGAGTTTGAGGCCGATCACATCGTCGGCAACTCCCCGCTGGTCTATGCTTCTGAGGACGTGTTGATCGTCGCTGAACCCTCGTTCTCTGGATGGTGGTTCTGGGGCAACGATGGCGCTGACGAGTCGACCAACCTCCACACCTTCGACATCAGCAACCCAGGCACGACCCTCTACACCGGCTCGGGCCGAGTCAACGGCACCGTCCTGAATCAGTTCTCGCTTTCCGAGCATGAGGGTGTGGTCCGCGTGGCCACGACGACCGGCCAATGGGGGCGCTGGTGGATGGAAAACCCAGAGCCGATGGTCAGCCACGTTGTGACCTTGGAGCGTGCTGCAGACCTCGAGACCGGCGATCAAATCCTCCGACAAATCGGCCACGTCGGGGGCCTTGCAGAAGGCGAGCGCATCTGGTCGGCCCGGTTCACCGACGACATGGCGTACGTGGTCACCTTCGAGCAAATCGACCCTCTGTGGACCATCGACTTGAGCGATCCAACCAACCCGACCGTGTTGGGCGAGTTGGAGGTCCCTGGCGTGTCCACCTACATTCACCCCCTCTCGGAAGGCATGCTGCTGACGATTGGACTGGCCCCGGCCAACGCAGACGGGACCGGATTGGACTGGTCAACGACCCGAATTCAGACCTTTGACGTGAGCGACCCCACCGTTCCAACGCAGGCCGATCACCTCGACCTCGCGCCCGTGGAGGATCCCAACGAGGGCGGTTGGAGCTGGGGCTGGTCTGAGGCCACGTACGAGCACAAGGCCTTCCAGTACTGGGCCCCGAAGGGCCTCCTCGCCGTGCCGCTCTCCACCTACCGCTACAGCAGCTGGACCGACGCGTCCGGCGATTACCGCTGGTCCTACGACTACGTTTCGAAATTGATGCTCGTCGAAGTCAACGAGACCTCCGGCGAACTCTCGGTGTACGGTGAAGTGGACCACTCGCTCTTCTTCGATGCTGAGGACGGTCGATGGTGGGGCGGTGAAACGCAAATCCGTCGTTCCATCTTCATGGGTGACTTCGTGGTCGCCCTTTCCGCAGGTGGCGTGACCGCCACCAACCTCACGACGCTCAACCTCTCGGACTCGGTCGAACTTGACCGCGTCTGGCCTGAGTACGACGATCTCCGCTACGATGCCGTTGAGGAAGAGGAAGCCAAGGAAGACGACGGCACCGACCGGGAGTCCAAGAACGACAAGGGCGGTGACGAATCCGGAGAATCGAAGGGCGACGACGGTGAAGTTTCAGAGGACCGTGACCGCCCAGACGACGACGCAGAAGCGGCGCCGGATACGGACCGTCAGTGACCGAACGCCAAACGAATCACGGCCACAATGGTGTCGACTTCCTCGATCGTCAAGTCGCTGGGAAGGCGCACGTCGCACAATCCAGCCAACACTGTATCGCCCTTCGGCAAAGCACGCGCTTCGACGTAGCCCCAGTGCCGGTGCACGCTGGTAAACCCGGTCGCTTGAGGTCGACCGAACCACTTGATGGGCACGCCCCGCTCGGCGCAGACGGCCAGGCGATGTTCGATGGCATCAGCCGGCATCTCCGCGATGAATTGGAAGGAGGTCGGGGCGTGCACCACCGCGTCCAACGTGTGCGGAACGCGAAGGTTCGGTAGGCCACGGACGCCGGCTTCAAGCCGGCTGTAAATGGCCCGCCATGCGTCGTTTCGCTCCTCGAGGCTTGCCAACTGCGGCAGCGCGATGGCGGCGGCCAATTCGTTCAGCCGCATGGAGCAGTTTGGTGTGTAGGGCGCCCAGCGGCGTATCGCGGCCTCCGAAGGCGGCGTGCCGTGCTGAGCATGCAGCATGTAGGCTCCTGAAGCGAGGATGGCGCGCGCGGCGAGGTCCTCGTCGTCGGTGACGATCACGCCCCCTTCACCGGCGTTGATTTGCTTCCACGTCTGCAGGCTGAAGCAGCCGGCGGCACCAAACAGGCCGGTGGGTGTGCCGTCAAAACTTGCCCCGAGCGTGTGCGCACAGTCTTCGATGAGCAGGACGTTGTGGGCCTCGCAAAGGGCCACCACGCCGGCCATGTCGGCGACGTGCCCGCGCATGTGGGAGAGCAGGAAGGCCTTGGGCCGGTGCTCGACGATGGCCGCTTCGAGGTCTGCAAGGTCCACACGAAGGTCGGCGTCCACGTCCACCAACACGACCTTCGCACCCAAGTGCTCGATGGCACCCGGTACAGGAGCGAGGGTGAAGGCGTTGAGCAACACCACATCGCCCGCTTCCACGCCGGCAGAGCGAAGGGCGAGGAACATCGCCGAGCCGCCTGAGTTGACGGCCACCGCAAAGCGGGTGCCAAAGTGATCGGCAAAGGCACGCTCCAGCCGAGCCACCCACGTGCCTTCGGGCACGTGCTCCCCGTATCGGAACAGGCGTGCGCTTTCCAGCACGGCCTTCGCGCCTTCCATGGCCGCGGCCGGCAAGGGCGGCACGGAGGTCAAGGGTCGACGCAACCACGGGCCCTCCATGCCCATCCGAATCCGACCCACCTCATCAAGCCGTCCGGCGGTCCAGCGCGCGAGGCTTCAAGAATCGAGGTCGAGTGCGGGGACCATGTCCCTCTCGATGCGCACCGTGAGCCGCATGTTCGGGCTCTCTGGAATCGTCGGTTTGGTCGCATGGTGGCTTGACGGGACGCTGATGACTGGCATGCTTGCCCTCATCGCGGCCTGCGCCGTGACGGCCATCGTTTGGGCCGTCGCTGAATCGTCCCCCTTCGAAGGTGCCATCGACATGCGTGCAGGCACCCTTCTTGGGCACCTTGGAGCCTTCCTCGTGGGCATGGTGTCCACCTTGTGGATGGTCAACAGCCTTGGTTTCCCTCTGGCCGAGTCGGCTTTGACGATGCTCGCTACGGTAGGCACCGGCTACGCCACGTACCTGTGGATGGAACCCAACGTCAAGGTATGAGCGCGGCGAAGGGTGAAGGGCCGGAACCCCTCC
>DUHJ01000078.1:0-3968 GCA_013330925.1 Candidatus Poseidoniaceae archaeon
CCCAACGGTGCAGAAGGCTGGGGCCACATCGACCTCGACAGGACCGTCCGTCCCATGGACGGCTCCACCATGCTGACCACCTTCCTCGACGACGGCCCAAGCCTCCGAGCAGGATACGGTTTGCTCTACTCCTTCGATCTTGATCCCTCATCGGGTGTTGACATCACGCTGGCATGGTCGGACACGCCCGGGAGCGCGGCTTCTGGAGCCTCGTCCACGCGTCTGATCAACGACCTCGACTTGGTCTTCGTTTCCCCCGACGGAACCCGCTGGTTGGGCAACGATTTCGCCAACGGTGCCTCGACCACCGGTGGGTCTGCTGACGACGTGAACAACGTTGAGCGCATTCGTGTGCCCGCGGGTGTCCTGACTAACGCAGGCGATTGGACGGTGGAAGTTCACCATCGCGGAGGCCAATCGCAGGATTTTGCCCTCGTTGTGGTGGCGGACGCGACCGCAACACCGACGGCTGATCTTGTCGGTTTGGAACGAAGCATTCTCCTGTCCACGGACCAGCCCCTCAAGGACGACATCATCTCCATCTCCATGTCCTGGTTGAACCAAGGCACCGCACAAGCCCCCGCCCAGCGTGTGGTGCTCACCGACCTGACGACCTCTTCGGTGTTGTACGACGGGGTCAGGTCGCCGCTTCCCTCGGGCAACATCGACAGCCACATCATCCTCCACACCTTTGCCACCACGGGAACCCACACGCTCGAACTGAAGCTCGACGTGGACAACGACGTGACCGAACTGAACGATGCGTTGGCTGGAATGGACAACAACGTGTTCACCATCGACGTGGAGGTCAGTGCCCTCGGTGTTCGCGTGATCGCTTACGACGATGACGGCAACCTCCCCTCCACGTCGCAAGAGCGGGAGGCTGCGGCCGTGCACGACCTTGACGTTCGAAACGAGACCGCGATCGACATCCCACTTCGGATCCAACACGAAGGAACCGGAAACAGGACCGTGTCCGTTGCGGTGACCCAAGTGCAGGCCATCGACGACGCCTTCCCCGGGGTCCTTCTCTCGCCCAAGGACGCCTGGTCGAAGGGGCTGAACGCCACGGGCCCTTACGCCGTCAAGGAGTTTGGAACCACAGGTGATCACCAAGACTTGACCCTGACCTTGTCCGACCTCGATGCAGCCATCGGAGGTACCGGGCCAGACCGTTATGCCGCTTCCGGGACCTTCGTGGTCGACGTTAAGGCGAGTTACACCGACCAGCCTTTCGTCTCTCACACTCAACGCATCACCCTCAACGTTGGACGCGTGGACGATGTGCTCGTGGGCGTCTCTGGGACCTTGTTGCCCAACGGAGACCCAATCGCGGCAGAGCCTGGGGATTCCGCTTCCTTTTCCATCGCGGTGATGAACACCGGTAACGCGCCCGCTCGGTTCAATTTGGCCTGTACCGTTGACCTTGAAGGATGGCAGGTCGGCCTGGACGGCACAGACGCTTCGACGCTCGACTTTGAGCCGCTGGACATCCTTGAGGACCTGCCCATGCCGGTGACGGTGACCGTACCTCCCATCGTGGCCGGTGCCCCATCGCCCGACGTCAAAGCAGAAGTCATCTGCACCGTGACCTCGGCCACAGATCCAGACTTCACGCACGTCGAAGTCTTGCAAGTCGGCGTTCTTCCAAAAACCGTGTTTGAGGTGGACGTTTCTGTTGGCGGCCTTCGCCTTGGGCCGTCGGCTCTGGCCGATTCCGTGAACGTCGACAGCGGGGAATTGGTGGAACTCGATGCCCTCGTGTCCAACATCGGGAACGTACCGGTGGACCTGACCCTTACGATGCAACTCGGGAACCCATTGTGGGCCTATGACGCGGAGATTGACGGCACGTCCGTCGATCAGAAGGCAAGCATTCCCCTGACCCTTCAGCCGGGAACGACCGAAACCGTGCGGTACCTGTTGCTCGTGCCCCCGACGGCAGAACAGGGTGACGAGAACACCTACCAGCTCAAGACCCGGAAAAGCGCCCAATCCTTCGTCACCAACACCACCAAACTCGTGGTTGCGGAGGAACTTGAGTACGTGCTGACCTTGCCCGAGAACGCCTCTGTTTCGGTCAACGGGGATTTCACCTTCCTCGATGTGGACATCGAAAACACGGGAACGACGATCATGCTCTTGTCGTGGTCGACCGGTTTGGCACCCGACGGTTGGTCTGTGGCCTTCTCCAATCCTCCGGAGGTCATCGCACCTCGTGAAGTCAAGACGGCCCGCCTTGGCGTAATGGCGCCTCCGGGAACACCCGCTTCCTCCAACGGGCTCGAAGTCCTCATTGACGTGGCTGCAAACAGCGGCACGCAATGGTCGAACACCAGCGAGCGGCTGGACGTTGGGGTGCTTGCGACGATGCATGCAACCCTTGACAGCGGTGTCGAGGGTGCTTTGCTTGACTTGGTGCGCGGTGACCCTGTGCAGCAGACCCTCGACGTGTCAAACACGGGGAACCTTCCGCTTGAAGCGACCTGCAGTGCACGGGTGGAGAACAGCGACGGTGACACCGTGTCAGGCTGGGACGTGACGTGTGAGCATGATTCGACTCCGCTCGACGTCGGGTCCATCGCAACCATGGTCGTGACCTTCACCCCAGGCGAAGATGCAGCAACGGCCCGTTCTGTCCTTGTGGTGGAATTGCTCGATGCGGACGGAGCCGTCGTCGGCTTCTCCAGTTTCGAGGTGGCACCAAAGCCCGCTGGAAACGACGGTGGCCTCTTTGGTGTCCTGCCCACTTGGGCGGCAGGACTCATCCTCGTGGTCGTCTTGCTCGGTTTGGTCGTTGTCGGGCTCCGCGTACGTGGTTCAGCCGTGGTGCCGGACATGGGCGAGGACATCCTTGCCGCAGGCGCTCACGGTCAAGCCGACACCGACGGACAACGGCGAGCAGATTTGCTGGACACTGGCGCCGAGCATGACCTCACCTCGGGCGCGGTCAGCCAAGCCGAAATTCAAGCGGCCTTGGCTCAATCGATCGAACCCTTGCCCACGCCCGCTGCTGCACCCGCTGTTCCTTCCGGCCGGCCGCCCATGGGAGCGACCCCCAAGGGTCTGCCCCCGCTTGGCACCCCCCTTCCTGCAGGTCGGCCTCCAGCCGCGAAACCTCTGCCACCGCTTCCCGCACCGGCTCAAGCCCCGCCGCTTCCCGCCCTTCCCCAGCCCACGGCGGCTGCTCCCCCCCTTCCTCCCGGTGGATTGCCCGAAGGTTGGACCATGGAACAATGGCAGCATTACGGCCAACAATGGCTGGTCCAAAACGGGCATGCTTGAGCGCGACGTTGAAAGCGGCCTCGTGCATCCACGCCCATGGGCAGCATCATCCTCTTCGGTCCACCCGGGGCTGGCAAAGGCACGCAAGCACAGCGCATCCTTGAGCGCACAGGGCAACCACAGGTGTCCACCGGGGACATGCTTCGAGCCGCCGTCGCGGCAGGAACGCCTGTCGGCAAGGAAGCCAAGTCCTTCATGGAAGCAGGGGCGCTCGTCCCCGATGAGGTCATCGTTCGCATCATCGAAGAACGGTTGACGGAGCCAGACGCTTCCAAGGGCGTGATGTTCGATGGGTTCCCGAGGACCATCCCCCAAGCCGAGGCCTTGGACGCCATCGCCACCATCGATGCCGTGATCTCCATCGAAGTGCCCGACGAGGAAATCGTCGGACGCATCACCGGCCGGTACACCTGCAAACCATGCGGCCGTGTTTTTCATGACGTCCACCTCCCCTTACCTTCAACGGGTTGCCCGTGCGGGAATTTCGTCGAAGTTCGTCGCGCTGACGACTCGGAGGCCACCGTTCGTGCACGTTTGTCCACCTACCATGAGCAAACCAGTCCCGTGGCTGAACACTACGAGCGTGCCGGCTTGCTCCACCGCATTGATGGCGTCGGGGACGTCGATGCCATCTCCAGCGCCATCCTCGCTGCACTTGGGGTCGAGTGAGCATGGCTCGTGGG
>DUHJ01000078.1:4268-7477 GCA_013330925.1 Candidatus Poseidoniaceae archaeon
CGAGTGAGCATGGCTCGTGGGCGCCGTCCTGGCCGTTCAGGCCGACGGCGTCAAGCGGCAACGGCCTCCATTACGATGCTGGTCGGGCGCCTTGAGGAACGGTCGCTTGGCGATCCTTTGACGCCCGTGCTCCTTGACCACCTCCGCAGGGTGTGTCGACGCCAGCGCATGCCCGTCCCCCTTCCGTGGAGGCACCACATCTGCAGGGGGTGCCATGGACCTTTGCGTCCTGGGCATGAGGCCAGAATTCGCATTCGAAACAGGCAACGCATCACCACCTGCCTGACCTGCGGGCGCATCCACCGCTTCGGACCTTGGCCAAAATAAGGGCCACAGGAGCATTGAAATCGCGTCGGCCGTGGGTTGGACCATCGGCATGGGTGAAATTCCGAACCACATCCGCCGTGAGGCGGCATCGAAAGAGGTCAAACCCACGGTCCGAGTTGGCCGATCTGGACTGACCGAATCCTTGGTTGAGGAAGTCGAGGGACAACTCCGCCAGCGCGCCTTGGTCAAGATCAAAGTCAACCGAGGGGTGTTCGACCGTGAAAACCTCGCCCTCTTGTGGGAGGCCCTCGTTGACCGTACCGGCGCAGTCCTCGTTCTTTCACGGGGGAACGTCGGTGTGCTTTGGCGTCGATGAAGGCCACATGTTGCAGGATTCCGACGACAATGGATTATAGCGTCCCGTCGGGCCGGCAGTGCATGGGCCACCCTGCTCTTGCATCCCGACGGACGGGTCGTCGAATCGCTTTGTTGACCTTGCTTGGTGTCGGCGCGCTCATGTTCATCGGTCAAGGGATGGCCGCTGGAAGTGGCGGTGGCACCAACGACATGCACCTTGAGATTCACATCAAGGCTGGACTGGAATCGCAAGCCCTGCTGGTGGGCGGTCTCATCCTTTTGGCCGTCTATGCGATGATCATCACGGAAGTCGTTGAGCGCACACTCGCGGCTGCGCTCGGCGGTCTCGCGGCCGTCCTTGCCCTCAATTACTACTCCGAGGAGGCGGCCCTGAGCCTGAAGGCCGTCACGACGATGATCGACTGGGAAACCATCGGTCTGTTGCTCGGAATGATGGTCATGGTGGGCATTCTTTCCAACACGGGTGTGTTTGAGTGGTTCGCGGTCGAGGCCTACAAGCGAAGCGGTGGGGACGTGTGGACGCTCACGGTCATCCTCTGTTTGGTCACCGCGGTGCTCTCTGCGTTTTTGGACAACGTGACCACCATGCTTCTCCTGACCCCGGTGACCATTCAGTTGGCCAGGGTGTTGGACCTCCGTCCCATTCCATTGCTGATAGCTGAAGTCCTGTTCTCGAACATCGGCGGCGCTGCGACGATGATCGGTGATCCCCCCAACATCATGATCGGGTCCGCACTTTCGCCGGACGCAATTTCGAAGAATCCTGACCCTGCCTTGGCTGCCTTGGCCGACAGCGGTGTGACGTTCAACGATTTCATCATCGAGATGGGCCCGGCCATCCTCATGTGCATCGTCCCCGGTTTGATGATGATCCGCTGGCTCTTCCGCGAGGAACTGTCCGGAGTGCGCCATCGCGACGTGGCCGAGCTTGAGCACCGCTACGGCATCAAGGACCCGCGCGGTCTGAAGATCAGCGGTGGCATCCTGGTCATCGTGATTCTGGCCTTCTTCCTCCACCCCATCTTCCACATCCCTGTCTCTTGGATTGCGCTCGTCGGCGGTGTGGTGATGCTGACCGCCACCAACCCACACGAGATCGAGGAGCCGCTTCATCACGTTGAGTGGACCACCTTGCTGTTCTTTGCGGGATTGTTCGTGCTGGTGCACTCGCTGGAGTACCTCGGGCTCATTGGATGGATCGGCGAGCAAGTGACCCAAGCCATCGGTTCCTTCAACGAGGACATGATGTTGCCTGCGGCGATCGTCATCATCCTCTGGGTGTCGGCCATCGCATCGGCCTTCATCGACAACATTCCGTACACGGCGACGATGATTCCTGTGGTCCTGGCCATGTGCGCTGAACTCAGCCTCCCCCTTGAGCCGATCATCTGGGCCCTGGCCTTTGGCGCCTGCTTGGGCGGCAACGGTACCCTCATCGGTGCCTCGGCCAACGTCGTCACGGCAGGGCTTTCCAAGGAAGCCGGTTACCCAATTTCCTTCAACGAATTCTTCCGTGCGGGATTCCCGGTGATGATCGTTACCACCTTCATTGCCATGATCTACTGCCTCCTGGTTTACGTGGTCGGAGCGGACAACCCCAACCTCTGGAAGTTGGTCCTCCTTCTGCTCACCGCCTTCAGCCTTATCTGGCAATTTTCCAAGGGCATGAGCTCTGGATTGACGCCAATTGAGTCCTTGGGCGACCACGGTCTCGACGATGTCATCGAAGGGGCGAAGAACCTGAAGAACAGCATCCTCGGCGTCGAGGAAGAGTGAGCCTGACACCGCCGTGTTCATACGCCACCTCCACACCCTGAGGGTCGGAGGGCTTGGATGTACCAATGTACAGCGTGCGGACTCTTGAGCGTCCGAGACGTATCATGTCCTGCTTGCGGCGGGGCGAGTTTCCTTGATTTGGAGGCAGAGGACACCACTTCCTTGGAGGGCTTCGGCGAGGTTCCTGGCCTCGACGAAGCCGCTTCAGCACTGCATGAAATTGCTCCTCCTCCCGAAAAGGAGGACGTCAAAGAGGAGCCAAACGGTGACCTTCCGTTTGGCTTTGGAGGCCTCGCCCGTTCCCATGCACCCTCGCTTCCGTTTGGATTCGGTGCTTCGAGCCAAGGCTTGTCGGCCTTCACCGGTGACGGCGGAGACGCGTCAACACCTGCGATGGAGGACGAGGTCACGTCATCCCTCCAGCCCATGGACGACACTGATTTTGATCATGATTCGGCCGATGACGGCCCCTCGTCCGATGACGGCAACACAGGCACCACGGTGCCTTTGCCCCTCGTCCATGCTGAAGATGAGCCCCCTCAGGCGGCTCCTGAAAGCGTCGAAGCGCCCAGCGCACCTCCTCTCGCGTTGCCTGCGGTGCCTGAACCTCCCACCATGGTGGTCGAATCGCCAGAGGTGGAGCAATCACCAAGCCCCTCTGTGGGGATTGGTGTGCCTGAACTTTGGTCGGGCACGACGGTTGACGTCAGGGGTGCATACGGCCTTGCAGAAGCAGCGATGGACCGAGAAATGGACGAAACGACTTCCTCCAACACCGCCGGCCCAGC
>DUHJ01000191.1 GCA_013330925.1 Candidatus Poseidoniaceae archaeon
CCCGCCGTTGTGCACCACCCAGAGGTCACCGTCGTCGTCCCAATCCAGGTCGTCGACAGGGTCTGGTAGGCTGATGTCCTGCGTGATTTGATCGGTGTCAAGGTCGAGGATAAGCGCTCCACTGGAATGGCCAACCGCCAACAACCCTGCATCAACGTCCAGGCGTGCGGCGTTGACCGTCACGTTCAGGTCGACCGCACGAGTGACTTGGTAGGCGCCTCCGTTCCATCGGAGGGCCATGAACACACCCTCGCCGTCGAGGGTCAACACCTCGTCGCCACCTGAGGAATACCACATCACCACGGGCTCTGGGCTTTGATGGATTTCGCCCCCATCGATGAGCGATGCTGAGCCTGAAGCAGCAAAAGTCCCGAGGACGAACAGGACGGAGAGCAGGGCTGCGCGCAGTGCTCGCATGACGCCACATGGACCTCTTGGCCTTGAATGGCTCGTTCCTTCGCTCAATCCTCATCGAACGGTTCGAGTCGCTCAACAGGGGCGATTTGACGCGGTGTCATCGTGGTGACCGGCTGGAGCACGGGGGTGTCGCCCGCAGGGGACAAGACCGGCAGGGCCGGCTTGAGTTGGGCCGTGGCCCTTGGAGCACCCAAGGCATGCAGGGTGCGAACCGGTTGGAGGATGGGGCGATCGCCAAACACGTCTCCACCGGCCTTCACCGGGGCCGCAACGGGAGTGGGCATTGGGGCCTCGGTGGCCACCGCTCCCTCGTCTTCGAGCATGGCTCCCATCTCGGCTTCTGCCACGTCGTCGTGGGCTTCCTCAAGGACGGAATCGATCGTCGGTTCTGGAGCCTCAACCGTGGTGGGGAGCGCGTTGTCCTCCACGCTGACGGTGGATTCGATGCCGACGGGGGCCTCGTCGGTGGCGGGCTCTGCCACCTCCATGGCGGGTTCAACCGGGACCACCGTGGACGTCAACCCGGCTTCAGGTTCCAAAGAGGTCACAGACGACTGAATCGGAGCCGCTGGGGCCACCACAGGCGTCTTGACCTGCTTGACGGCCTTGACCACGGGTGTGGGGGCTGAAGGCGCCAAGGAACGGGCTGAGGACGTTGGAGCACGCATGCCAGAGAGGCCCATGCGCGGTTGTTGAGCCTGAGCCGCTTGCGCCATCGGCCCACGGAGGGAGCGCCCTGCAGCTGCGCCCAACGAATCTGGGCGAGCACCCAAGGAAGCTGCATCGGCCGGGGCCGATGGACCTGGCCCTCCTTGTCCGGAGATCGAAGCGAGCCACTGTTGCCGCTTGTCGAGGCGTTGATCGGTGCTCTCAAGCCGACGCATCTCGGCCTCACGTTCGGCGAGGGTGGCCTCGTCGGTGGCGATTTCACCCTCGATTTGCGAGGTGATGCTCTCGCGCATTCGTTCCTCGGCCATGGTCTTGAATTCGTCCATCTTCTTTGACAGACCAGAGATGCGATCGCGGATTTCCGCCCGCTTCAAACCAAGCTGTGCCTCGATTTCGGCGCGAATGCGTGCTTCCTTCCTGCGCACGTCGATGAGGGCCTTGTTCCGCATGATTTCCTCACGCTTGTCGAGTTGACGCTCCAGTTGGGTGGCGACTTCGTCCAACTTGCGCTCGCGGAAGACGTTGAGACGCTCTTCCATGTCCAGCTCAAGTTCGAGGACGGTCTCTTCCTTCAACAGGTCAAGGTCGGTGTCCCAAGCCAATCGCTCGTTGCGGAGGCTCGCGTCAACCTCGGACATGATGGCCTTGCGGGCAGCCGCCTCACGGCTTTGGAATTCAAGTTCAAGCCGCTCCGTCCATTCCTCACGCTTCGTCGCGTGCTTGGCTTCCAACTCCTCTCGGAGTTGGGCCTCGCGCTCGTACCGGAAGCGGGCAAGGCGGTTCTGAATCTCGGATTCACGCGCCTCTCTGTAGCGTTCGAAGTCCTCGGTCGTGCTGGCTTCGAGTTCCTCCTCGATCTGGGCTTGGAGGGCGTGCTCAACCTCGTCGATGGCCTTGCCATAACTGAGGTCGAAGCGCTCCCGTAGCCTGGCCTTTCGGTCGGAAAGACGCTCGGCAAAGCGTTGTTCAAGTTGCTGTTCGACTTCTTGCCTCAGTTCGTCACGACGACGGGCGATGGCCAACTCCACGTCCTCGCGCATGCGCTGCTCAAGGTCTTCCGTGTCTTGTCGGAGACGGACCTCGAGTTCCTGTTGAATCTCTGCGCCAAGGTCGGCTTCCAAGCGTTGACTTCGGCGCGCGTATTCAGCCCGTAGCGCAGCCTCCCGGTGGTGAAGGCGCTGACGTACCTGCTGCTCGAGGCGGGTGCGGATGCCATGACGCAGTTGGTCCTCTCGCTCGGCAAGGGCTGCATCCTGCTCGTCCTTGAGACGGTCGATTTCCAAGGATTCCAACGCTTGATAGCGGGATTCCATCTCTTGGGCGATCTCTTCCTCAAGCACACGAATGCGACGGTGAAGGCGTTGATTTTGCTCGAGTTGGAGGCGTTGCCTGGCGACGTCCAAGCGATGCTCGTGGTCTTGCTCGAGTTGTTGGCGAAGGTCGTGCTCAATGCGCGCCTTTTCCTCTTCCATGCGGCGGTCGGTCTCGACCTCGTAGCGTTGCCGCAGCACCGCCATTTCACGCTCGAGCCGCATCAAATGCTCGTCTCGAAGGCGGCTTTCCTCGCGGGCGATGGCTTCCCGGCCTTCTTCGGCCAGCTCAGTCTCCATCGCCTCACGCATCTCACGCTCGACCTGCTGCAGCGTGCGCTCGCGTTCGAGTTCGTACCGCATGGCCAAGTTGCCTTGTTGGGCAAGGATGCGCTCGCGAAGTTCCTGATGACGGATCCGCCGGTCACGCCGCACTTCGCCCCGAAGCCGCTCCTCCTCGCGGTAGCGGGCACTGACGTGACCCTCTTGCTCCGCGCTGGTGCTGTGGGCTCGGGTGAATTGTCCGCGCAAGGCAGAGAGGCTGCGACGGTCATGCCCGCCAGCAGTTGACCTCGATTCAACCATGCAAATCCCATCCCGACAGCAGGGCTGCCGATGGAGTGCATCCTCGTCTCTTCATACATAAGGTGACTGCCCCCGAAGGAGGGACTGCGCACCGGTTTGCAAGTCCTCAGACAGCGCGGAGGTCAGAAGGTGACGGCAAAGCGCTTGTCGCATGCGGGGCAGGTGATTTCCCTGCGACCCGGGCGACGACGCATTCGAAGGCGACGCTCGCAGGACGGGCAAGAGACCTCCACCTTGGGGACCGCAGGAGTCAGCACGAATTCCTCGTCGCACGACCCACAGCGGAGCAAGGCTGGACGCTGGTCGACACCGCTGACGAGGACTTTGCTGCACGAAGGGCAGGCGACTTTCTCTTCCTTCCACGCACGACGGGTTCCGGGGTGGTCGACCTTGACGTTCGCCTCGCACAAGGTGCAGGTCATCGCTCCCAACCCGGTGGGCAGAAGGCCGTCGCAGCGTGGGCACGTCAGGCCGGGTGGGGCAATGGAAGATTCCACTTCCAACCGCTCGCTCATGCCACGAGGACGGCGTTCTCCTCTAAGGTCTTCACGACGAGGAGCGGAAGCGTGAGGAGAAGAGCGCGATGGACTCTCGCGTGTCGCCGATGAGGCCGGAGAAGGTGCCCTTGATCAGGTCCCACCAGCCGTCACTTCCCGCCAACCGGGCGCCGTTGAGGATGACGACGATCACGGACATTTCATGCACAAGCACCCCGATCCAGAGGTTGTCGTACCAATTGTTGATCACCGCGAAGACCAGAATGACGGTCACGCCAATCGAGAAGAGCAAGTTGGCCCACAGGGTGCGGTTGGCCGAACGTGCGAGGAAAATGAGGGTCGTGATGAGCCGCGGGTCGTCCCCGGGAATCAACACGTCTGCTGCTTCCAAGTTGACCTGTTCACCGGTACCCACGGCCACGCCAACGTCGGCTTTGGCCAGGGCACCGGCGTCGTTGAAACCATCACCGACCATCATGGTCACGTGGGTGCTGCTGCGCTGTTCCACGAACCGAACCTTGTCCTCAGGCGTCAATTCTCCATGTGCTGCCTTGCTGGGCATGCCGACGCGTGCTGCGAATTGATCGACCGCGGACTGGAGGTCTCCAGAGAGGATCTCGACGTTCACGCCACGTGCATAGAGGTCCTTCACGACCTCGTCGGAGCCCGAACGTCCGTCGTCGTGCACGAAGGTGAAGAGCGCGATGCACTCCTCCCCTCGCACCAACACGCTCGCGCCGTGTCCTGCCTTGCTGGAGACCACGAGGGCTGAAGCGAGTTCGCCCTCGAGGGTGACACCTGACGGCAACCGGTCAGGGCGATAGAGGCCCACCAAGTCTCCACGCACGCGCCCCTCAACGCCGGCATGCACGTCCTTGAGGTCCTGAACCGAAGTCGGTTTCAGGTCCTCGGACTCAAGCAAATCGCCGACCGCCAAGGCGTAGGGGTGCGAGGACGCCACTTCCAATCCACCTGCCAAACGAATGGCGGTGTCACGTCGACGCCCTTTGGTCACGGTGATTTCACCGATGGTCGGTCGACCGCTGGTCAAGGTCCCGGTCTTGTCGAGGAGAACGTGATCGACCTTGGCAAGACGCTCCATCGCATGCCCGCCT
>DUHJ01000219.1:0-358 GCA_013330925.1 Candidatus Poseidoniaceae archaeon
CGTCTTCATAGGGCGGTCAGGGCATCGACCACTCGGGCAGGAAGCCCGAGCACGGTGGCTTCGTCCCCTTCCACGAGCGTTGCATACGGGGCCATCGCCCCAGCGAGGTCGTACGCACCGGCCTTCCCTTTCCATGAGCCGCTCTGCACAAGTTCGGCCAAGGCATCGTCGCTGAACGCCGCCAACTCGACCACGGCCGAGTCCAAATCGAAGGTCCATGTCCCCGCCAAACGCAGGCCAGAGGCGGTCCAGACCCGGTGGCGACGGCCACGAAGCCGAATCAGCATGGCCAACGCCGCCTGCGCGTCCTCGGGTTGTCCGAGGGCGAGGGTGGCGTCGTCGGGGTCGGCGAGCATGG
>DUHJ01000219.1:671-2735 GCA_013330925.1 Candidatus Poseidoniaceae archaeon
AGCATGGTGTCCGCAACGAGCACGACGCTTCCGGCGTGATCGTCACCCACGGCCTGCGCTTTCTCTTTGGCGATGTGAAGCACCTGGGCGTCAACGGTGCCGTGGATTCGAGCCTCGCTCACATCCACCGGAGCGACCGTGGGATGGACGCCCACGGCCTCCAACATCTGCTTTCGCCGGGCCGATCCGGAGGCCAGCACAACGTTCACGCGAGCACCTCAGAGGCGGCTCACGATGGAGAATCGTTGCTCGTCTTCCTTCCACCAAAACGGCTGGTAACCGAGCAGGTGGTGGGTGTGGCGCATCTTGACGATGCCAAGTTTCCGCTTGACTTCGTCAGCGTCCCGGTCCATCACCAGGTGCATCACGGTGTCCGAGAGGTAATCCTCAACACCGTATTCGCCGAATTGCTTGTGGTCGTCACCGGTCATTTCGCAGATGAAGAAGGACGTCAGTCCGAGGCGCCGAACGGCTTCGAACAGGCGGAAGATTTCGTCGCGTGGGTTTTCCATCTTGGTCAGGGTGAAAAAGGCACCAAGGGAGTCAAAGACCAAAATTTCGAACCCAATCGAGTTGCGGTAACTGGTCAACTGCGAGATCAGTTGGCCCATCCAGTCCACACGGTTCCCCATGCCCTGCTCATCGAGTTGAACACGCAGGTCGGCGAGGTCGATGATGGCGATGCGGTTGCGCACCCTCGGATCTTCGACGTTCATGCCCATGTTGGCCATGTGAGAGCGCAAGGAATCCTTGCCTTGTTCGAGGGTCACGTAGATGCCAGAGGTTTCTCCGTACAGCACCGCGTTGTAGAGCATCGAAAACGTGAGGCTGGATTTCATCGCACCTGAGGATCCAGCCACGATGGCGATGTGTCCCTCAGGAATTCCACCCTGCATGTTCTCATCGAGTCCTTCGACGTGTGTGGGAATGCGCTCGATGGTCATGGGCTCACCGCACCTGCGTGGACGTGAGGCTTCATCAACCTCACTCAGGGGGTACTCATTCCACCGTGACGGACTTGGCGAGGTTTCGGGGACGGTCCACGTCGAGGTCCAAAGCCAAGGCCGTGCGGTAGGCGAGCAGCTGCAGAGGAAGCACGGTCAGCAAGGGAGAGCACAGCGGGTGGGTGCGTGGCACTTCGATGGCCACGTCTGCTTCTTTGGCAAGTTCATCGCCTTCTGTGCAGACGAGGATGATGCGGGCGCCTCGTGCCTTGCACTCGTGAATGGCAGAGGCCACCTTCTCCTTCACCGCATCGTCCGGGGCGACCACGACCACCGGGCGCCCTTCTTCCAACAACGCGATGGGGCCGTGCTTCATTTCGCCGGCAGGATACGCCAAACACGGAATGTACGTGAGTTCCATGACTTTCAGCGCGCCTTCCCTTGCCACGTTCGCTGAGAGGCCACGGCCGAGGAACAACAAGGACGGGGCCTCCAACACCATCTCGACCGCCTCGTCGATCGGTCCAGGGTTGGCAAGGTACTGTTCGATGAGTTCTGGCACCTTTTTGAGGCCCTGAGCAAGCACGCGTGCTTCGTTGGCGCTGAGTTGTCGAGCGCGGCCGATTTGGAGCGCGAAGATGGTCATGGCGGCGACCATGTTTGAGAACGCCTTGGTGGAGGCCACGGATTGTTCGGGGCCAGAATGGATGTACACGCCTTGTCCGCACAACCTTGCGATGGTGGAACCCACGACGTTGACCACACCGTGCACGTCACCGCCTTTGAGTTGAATTTCCTTGATGGCCGCGATGGTGTCCATGGTTTCCCCTGACTGTGAGACGGCGAAGTGCAGGGCTTCTGGATTCACCACCGGGTCTTGGTACCTGAATTCACTGGAAACGTGGGCCACCGCAGGAATGCGGGCCAAGCGCTCGATGAGTTGCTGCCCGATAAGCGCGGCATTCAGCGCGGTGCCGCAACCGAGCAACCTGACGTGGGGTATCTTTCGGAGTTGCTTCGCAGAGCGGTGGATGCCCCCGAGACGCCCGTTGCCGTTTTTTACGTCCAATCGGCTCGAGATGCATTGCCGCAGCGCTTCGGGCTGTTCGTAAATCTCTTT
>DUHJ01000219.1:2898-6394 GCA_013330925.1 Candidatus Poseidoniaceae archaeon
CGCGCAACGAGGCCAGCGTGATAACTAGTTCCACAGGCAATTATCTGAACCGCCTGTACCTGATCAAAAATGGCTGCGGCCTGATCGCCAAATAACGAATCGTTGAGTGCCTCAAAGGTTAATGTGTCTCGAAGACGATCCGGCTGTTCGTAAATCTCTTTGAGCATGAAATGTGGGTACTCGCCCAAATCGGCTTCACCCCAGCTTTCCTCCATAGTGATGGCCGCCGTGTCGCTCTGTCCTCCGTCGAGGCGTTCGATGGCCAGGCCCTGTGTGCTGTAGGTGGCGATGTCACCGTCCTCAAGGATGATGATGCGGTCCGTGTGCTCCACCAAGGGTTGTGGGTCGGAGCTCACGATGAGCCCGTGGTCCGTCTCTCCAAGCACCAGTGGGCTGCCGTTGCGGGCACAGACGAGTTCGTCGTGCTCGAGGAAGAGCGCACACACGCCCCATGTTCCACGGAGGCCTTTCAGGGCGGTGCGCATGGCGTTCAGAGGAGATTGCCCCTTGGTCACCGCCCGTTCGAGGCGATGGGCGATCACTTCTGAGTCCGTTTCCGAGCGAAAGGTGGCCCCTTGACGTTCCAAGTGCCGACGGACGCGGGTGGCATTTTCGATGATGCCGTTGTGAACGATGGCGACTTTGCGCTCCGGTCCCAGATGCGGGTGAGCGTTGTCGTCTGTGACGCCACCGTGGGTGGCCCAACGGGTGTGTGCAATGCCGACCGTCCCCGGCATGTTGGCGGGGAGGACCTCTTCCAGATCCTGGACTTTACCGGTGCTCTTCCTGACCTCAAAGGCCTCACCACGGATCGCGATTCCTGCGCTGTCGTAGCCGCGGTATTCCAATCTGCGAAGGCCGTTGACCAAGATTGGAGCGGCTTGACGGTGGCCGTGGTATGCGATGATGCCGCACATGGTCACACCTCCACGCTGTCCCCGCAGATGGGGCAAGGAACCCGGCGAAGGGTCAGGTCGCGAACGGTGAACGACGCCTCGCACGACCCGCACACGGCTTCACGGCTCGGCGGAGGCAAATCCGGCAACGCCGGTAGGGCGGGCAAGGCCGCATCGTCGAGGGTGGGCGGGGGCAAGTCCGCAAGGGCGGGAAGGGCGGGGATCGGAAGAGCGAGCGTCGCTTCCGGCTGGGGCATCGTTCCTGCCATGGCCCGTCGTCGTCGTCGTTCTTGCCTTGCGTTGACGGGATCTGGGCGAACGGTTTCCTCCTCTTCGGCAGCATCGTCCTCGTCATCCAAGACCGCGATAATTTCCTCTTCCTCGTCAACGACGGCGAAGGGCACCACGTCCTTGACGGGTTCAACCATCACCAGGACATCTTCGTCGAGGTCGGACTCGTCTTGATCCTCCTCACGTGGGCGACGTCGCATGGCGCGACGTGCGGTTAACACCATCGCCAACAAGAGCACGACCACGACCATCCCAGAGCCTCCGAGGATGAGCATCTGCATGTCTCGGTCACCGGGCAAGGGGGCCAGCAGGTCGTCGACCCAACTGCCGCCGTTGCCGTCAGAATTCTTTGGATCGGCGTCCGCCAGAATGCGGAGGTCAAGCGCACCTGTGGTGGACGTAAAGCCGACCACGACGTCCACGGATTCTCCGCTGGCGCCGAGCAAACGTCCTGCTTCGAGGATGTTGGCCAAGGCGTAAGCTTCGGTGCCGTCGCCCACGGCCAGCAGTCCAAAGCGGACCACGGGCCCGCGAATGGAGACTTCGTCGTACATTACCATCAGGCCGTGGTCACGCTCGATCATGCTGGTGCTGAGCGCTCCCGGTGCGTCAATGCATTCGGCCGCCTCAATGCTCCAACCTTGGTCGGTGACCGCGGTGCACACCTGCGCGTCTTCGCCTTGGCGTTCAATCCACACGCCAACGAGCCGCCCTTCGTCGTCGAGGGCGAGGTGATGGTCGGAGGCGTCGTCACCGACGGCCGCCAAGAAGTTCCACGCTTCTTGGTCACGCTCACCATGGGTGTAGAGCAACCCGAGTCGTTCAACCCCCGTGATGTCGTCACGGACGGTTTGGTACAGGATGTGCAGGCGCTCCTCGCTGATCGCCACCGACACAGGGTCGCCCTGAGATGCCAGAACGTCCACGTCGGAATGGACGATGTAGGGGCCGTTCCATGAACCCGACAAGTCGGGTCGCTCGGAGATCATGGTGAAGATGCTGGTTACGTCCAGCCAGGAGCCGCCTGTGGAAATGTCACGGTGGTAACCTGCGATGACCACTTCGCCGTTGCGTTCTGCGACGTCCAAGCCCCAGTAACTTCCCTCAGACAGCTTCAGGGGTGTGAGTTCGCGCTGGACGGGGGTCATCTGACCGGTCGTGGTCAAGGCGGCGATGCCGAGGTCTTGGAGCGTGTACCCGTCTTCGCTCATGGTGCGTCGTGTCCAGGTCAATTGGATCATGCCATCGCTGCGAACGGTGCTCGCAATTTCGCCGCCCCAATTCCGCTCGACCAACACGTCGCTGATGACGACCATCGAACTGGAGAGGATGCGGGCGTGCAGCTCACCCTCTCGGGTGGTCAGCAAGACGGCCCCATCCTCGCCGCCAATGAGGTCGATTGGGGTCTCCCCGTCGTCCAATGAAAGTCGAATTGGGGAGCCGAGCGTGAAGGTGTCCGCCACCACCGTGAATCGATGTTCAGCGTGTTCGGCTTCGACGCCGTTCCCTGAAAGCAGCACCCGGTATTGATGACCTCCCACGTCGTCCACCTGATCCAAGAAGCGGGCCGTGGCGAAGCCAGAGGTGGAACTTCCACCGTTGATTCGACCGATGGTCGCCGTTTCAACGCTGAGCCAACCGTCCTCCGTCCAACGCTCCAGGCTCATGGTCAGGGACGTGGCTTCGTTCTGCCCAAGGTTGTCAAGTCGGACCGAGACTTCGAAGGGCTGGTCTGGGACAGGGATGAGCGGCATCGTGGTGACCGCTCCTTGCAAAAAGCGGAGGCTTGGCTCCACAGGACGCGGATCGACGGTGAAGGTAAACCGGATTTCGTTGTCGCTTCGGTCCACGTCGGCCAACTGCTCATCCGGGTCGATGCTGATGACGACCTCGTGGGTGCCGGGTTCAGTGGCCCACCAATAGAGGCTGTAGGAGCGGCGTTCTCCCGCTTCCACCGATCCGATCACCCCTTGGCTTGGGTAGACCTCTGAGGACGAACCGGGTGCCTCGAGGAGGAGGCCGACGTTGTCGGCCGAGGCATCGCCGTCGTTGAGGAATTCAAACCGGACCTCAAGGACCGTGCCTGCAACGGCGCTGCTGGTGACCAGGCCCTGATTGTACACGTTGGACAGGCCGGTCAGGGCGAGTTCAGGTGCCGCAGGGAGGTTGTCCACTTCGTAGGTCCGCCGGAAGGATTCGCTGACCGAGCCGGATTGGTTGACAAAGCGCACGGCCACGTAATGGTCGCCGTCTTCAACGGACGTCGAATCCCAAGTCCATGACCAGTCTTGGAGAACGAAGTCTTCGTC
>DUHJ01000192.1 GCA_013330925.1 Candidatus Poseidoniaceae archaeon
GCCCGAACCCGAGCCCGAACCTGAACCCGCGCCTGCTCCTCGGCGAAGCATGGCCGACCGTTACGGCCCCAAGGGCCCGGTCGACGATGGTCCGGCCAACATCGACCGGAAGTTCTGAGTCCTGTTGATGGCTCCTTGCGTTGCGGATTGAGCGAACGCATAAATGTGGTAAACAGGAGGAGGCTTCAAGGCCTAAGCCCCGAGGCGTAGAACATGAAGACGTTCCCGTTGGTGATGTTCGCGATGGGCCTCGCGTTCTTTGTCCTAGGATTCGGCTTTGGTGAAGGCGGGGCCTTTGACCTCGTCCAGATTCTTCTTGGCCTTCTCCAGACCCTTGTTTCCGCCATGGTCATGGGTTGGATTCCAATGCCCGGTGGCTCATCGTCCACCGGCGAAGACGGGGATGACCCCGATACGATGAACAAGCACTGAGGCATCACCATGTGGGAACACCGTTCGATTTCTGACGCTCACCTCCAAGAGCACCGCCGTGTGCAACCGATGGAGTCCTACGTGGACTTGACCCAGAAGATCAATCGAACGATGGAATCGGCAGAAGGGCGCGTCTTCGATCACGAAGATTTCCTTCGCTACGTCCCGCAAGAGGGGCCATGGATGCCCCAGATGGATTCGGACATGACCCGTGCCGACCCCCGAACGCGCTACATCGGCAAGGGCAAGGCCACTTTGGTCAACACCAACATCATCCTTGGTTCAAGCTGGATTGAGGCGGAGCGGTTTCGCTACGAGCGCGACCTCAAGAGCACCTCGGACTGGATGAAGCAGAAGACCATCATGAACGCCAACATGTGGACGCCCAGCACGGTGGCGACCACTCAGACCTTCGTGTTCTGTTCCACCGGCGACGAGGCCCGCATGGGTTCGTCGTTCAGCGTCCGAGGCCCGCAGGACTTCGACGTCCCAAGCGACGATCACATGTTCTTCCAGCCGACCAAGGACGGATGGCCCGAGTGGGATCCCGTGGTGTGGGGTCTCGGTCATCGTGGCGTTGTGCCAGGTTCTGACCCGGCCGAGCGCGTGTTTTACCCCTCGCTCATGCACCGTAACGTGACCTACAACAATCGATTGGGTTGGGTGCGCTACTCTCCCGCCGGTTTCGGCAAGGACGCCAACGGGTACATCCTCACCCGTCCGTTCGACTGGATTTGGCCTGCCGTGAACGGCAGCCGTGAAACGCCGTCGTCGTTCAACTTGCTCGTGAACATGCCCGACCGCCGCGAATCCTTCGGCGAAGAGGGCATCACGGACATCTTCCTGACCTCGGGCAAGACCTCGCTTTACTCCCTGATGGGCATGATGTCCTCCCCCATGGTCCGCCAGATGTTCGGCTCAGGTACCGACTTGGTGCCCTTGGAAATGCACATGGTCGAGCCCGGGCTTGACGAGTGGATCCAGCGCGCCAGCGACGAGGACCGCTACGGGCGCATCTTCGAGTACTGCGCGACGCTCGGTTACCTCCTGACCGACCCCGCCATCGGCAGCCTTGGTGAAGGCAACCAGCGCCGTCGCCTCATCATTTACCCACAAGATCAGTCCAACCTACTGGCTTGCGTCAGCGCCAGCCAAGTGGCCGACCACGCGGTCAAGGTCAACTACGGCTCCACGGTGTTCACCAAGCTCGATCAAGCGGACTTCGAAAACCGCATGTCTCGCCGCATCAGTGCGTACGCCGACGAAATCACCCCAAGCGCCACCGCTCGCGGCATGCGCTGGGTGTCCAAGGCGACCTTCAACGCCGGCGACGGACAGGGCATCAAGGTCCAGACCGGACCAGTGGTCCACTCCCTCTTGGCCGTTCGCGGCTACGAGTTGCTGAGCCTGAAGGAGTACCAAGACACCTTCAACGAGGTCAGCGAGGCGCCCCGTCGTCTCATGACGCGGATCATCCAGTCCGTGACCATGAACGCGATGAAGACCGTCTTCCCGCTTGAGACCGTCCAGTCCAAGGCTTCCGAAGGCTCTGCGCCCTACGCTGGCCTGTTCTCGGTGGAAGGCCGCGAGCAGCCGCTCGTGTACTACACGGACATCCGCTTCCTTGTGCCCAACAGCATCGACCAGATGCGCATGCTCACCGGGCAGCGTGGCGCCGACCGCTCGCGCATGCGTGAAGCCTTCACCGAACTGACCGGTGCTGACCCCGTCACGGGTCTCTCCATCCTCGATCTGTGCCTGCCCTTCGCCGGCGACATGGGTGAGGGCACCTGGCAGACCGGGACCGGCATCCGCATGGATGAGGTCATCGTTGAGGTCACCTGTGCGGTCAACCCCGCTGCGGTTTGGAAGCACCTCCTCGACTGCACCGCCGACCAGACCTTCACCACCGTCAAGGGCAACAAGGGCACCGCCGCCAACGTGTGGGGCGACGTCCTGATGCAGAACGAGCAGCTCCATGACCGCTTCAAGAAGGACGGCTTGGACCATTGGCTCCGGTTGTTGAAGATGATCTACCACTACGCGGACCACCATTCTCGCAAGAAGAACGGGCTCTGATGCGAGACGATTCACCGCCCTTCGCGGTGCAATGCTGAACGCACAGCCGTCAGTTCAAGGACCCAACACGAAAGCATAGGCCATGGATTTCGCCTTCGGCGAGTCCCAGACCGTCAGCGATGTACGCCATCCGAGTCAACCAAAACTTCCTCCCAACATCAATAATCTGGCACGGGGGGTATGTTGCTCATGGCTGATGTTGGCGGGCCGCTCCAGTACTACTGGCGCACCGTCTCAAACGCTGAATATTCCTCTTCGTTCATCGGCTATTGGCACGTCTTGGCCGCGCTGAGTCTTCTCTCGGCAGTGTTCCTTGTTTTCCTCTCGGTGTTGGTGTATCGCGCCGACTCAAAAAAAGGCAAAAACCGGTTCATCGCATTGATGTTGACCACGGAAGCCGTCCGTTGTGCCACCGCCATGTTGTATTGGGCATACTCGTGGCCAGAATCTTCTCTTGCCTTTCTCTCAACCGTTCGTGTGGTCTACTACATCATGTCGTTGCAGTTGTTTTTCCTCTACGTGCTCACGCCGTCGTTCTATGCAAAGCAGGCCTGGACCCACCGCCTTTCGAGGTTCTGTAGCGCTCATGGACTGTACCTCCTGCCCGTGTTTTGCCTCATCACCATCCTTGGTTTGATCTCGGTCATGGGCGGAACACACGTCGCCATCGGCGACATCGGTTGGACGTACTGCGCCGCAGCCGGCAGCGGTGTAGGCTCAACCGCTTCAGGCGGTTCGATGCCCTTCGATGTGACGTGCCCCGAGTCGTGGGCTTCCGTCTACCCGATGACACTGTCCTCGCCCACGCTTGGACCTTTGACGCAGACGCTGCTCTTCCTGCCCACGCTCGGAGCGATTTTCGCCGCGGTCGTGGTCACGAGGATCACAGGGAAGACGCAAGGCTCGGACCACGCGCAAGGTGTTGAACTCCGAGCGGTGCGCTTGGGCTTCATCGGCAAAGCCGTGCTTCAAATCACGAGCATCCTCATGCTGCTCACCCTTGTAGGCGTGCTCGGTGAGTCTCCCACGCTTGACACCCATCCTTTCAATCCCGACGAACAGGTCCCCCGGTTGCTGATTGCCATTGGCCCGCTGCTCCCGACCACCGTGGTTCTGGCCGCCTTGTTTGAGGGCGTGGTTTTCACCTATGCGATGGCCAAAAATGAGGTGTTTGGCATTGATGAAAAACTCAGGAAAGGATTCACGACGGCGGTGTTTACGGGTTCCTTCGCCTTGTTGTTTCTTTTCGCCACCGAAGGGATGGAGGCTGTTTTCGATAGGGGATGGATAGGTGGCATCCTGATTGGCCTGCCTTTGGTCGTCCTCAGAAAACCGATCCTCACCTCTTTGGAGCGCGTTTCAAAATTGATCATGCCAGAATCCTACACCAAGGATGAACTGAGTTACCTCGCGCTTTACCATACGGCCATGGCCGACGGTGTGTTGAGCAAAAAGGAACGCTCCATGCTCGACGTACAGGCCACGGCCTACGGCATCACGCCTTCGAGGGTGGAGTTCCTCGAGGCACACACTCATGCGAGGGACTCGGAAGAGGAGTGATATGATTAGGAGAGGATGTCCATCAGGCGGTCCGCTTCGGCGGCGAGTCGAATCGAGCGCGCAATGCGGCGGCCGGTCGACATGAAGGGCTCGTTGATGTCCGAGTAGGGCGAGCCGCCGACGAAGGGGTTGGAACCTGCGACGATGCGCGCTGAGATCTCGAAGACCTTGAACTCGAGTTGGTCGGTGACGATGGTCTCCAGGCAGAAGGGGCCGATCATGCCGCGTGCGCCTTCTTCGAGTTCGAAGGAGGAGGCCACGGTGCCTTCGGCCATCAGGAAGGCCTTGGGGAGCAGGGATTCGCGGATGACCACGGGTTGGTTGCCGGTCACGACAAAGGACGGCTCCAGCGACATCTCGCGGAGGTCACGCAAGGAGCCGAGCTTGTAGAACTCGTCGACGTTGGATTCGTCCCGACGGTCCATGGAGAGCAATTCCAAGCGGCCGAGGTTTTGCCCTTCACGGCTGCCGGTGCCTCGTACTTGGAAGCCGTCGGTGGCGGTGGGGTCGAAGAAAAAGTGGAGGTAATACCGGCATCCAAGCACGTATTCCTGAATCGTGAACTCCTCTTCGATGTCCACGTTGCGGCGGAAATCACGGTAGTCACGGGCGATGAAGTAGCCACGTCCGCCCTTGGCGCCAGCATACTTGACGATAACAGGACCGTCGATGTCCTTGGGGTCCTGCACCACGCGTGGCATGTTGCAGCCGCCCTGCTCCAACCACTGACGCTGGCGCTCGCGGCTCGATTCCCAGTGAAGGATGCCGCGGTTTCCGAAGGTCGGGGTTTGCAGTTCTCGGAAGTTGTCCGAACCGAGGTATTCGACCAAGGAGCCGTGCGGGATGATGATGACGTTGCGCTCACGCATCCATTCGGCGTGATCCATCAACTCATGGTAGTGGTCGAGCATCAACCACTCATCAGGATCTGCACCAGGGAAGGCGGAGTAGAACCGGCGGCGCTCTTCACCAACGGCGATGCCAAGGGTCCGGAAGCCTTCCATGCGTGCGCCGTGGAGGATTTGCAGTGAGGAGTGGGAGGCCACCACGCCAATCGTGATGGAGGCCGGGTCGTAGTCCGCCAGCCAGCCCGCAAGGGTAGTCCCATCCACGCCCATATCGACCGGTTCCGTATGCGCTCTATATCCATTACCGTCGTAGTCAATGTGCAGCGCTTCACCTCTCAAGCCGGTGGCTTTTCAGGCCGCCGGGCTTGTCCTTTGGGCATGGACTCCACTGGACCAAGGATCACCTATGCAGGTTACTTGCGTCTGAACGAATTGCTGGGCCTTCAGGCTGGGCCTGAAGGGCACCTTCCTGCCCCGTGCGCCGATGAGCAGCACTTCATTGTGGTCCACCAAACCTACGAACTTTGGTTCAAACAAATCCTGACCGAACTCGATGCCAGCGTGCGTTTGCTTGGTCAACCGTCCGTGCCTGAAGGGGACGTGCCGAGGGTCGTGCGTCATCTTGAGCGCGTGTCTGAAATTTTCCGCTTGTTGTCGGCCCAATGGAAGGTCATGGAGACCTTGGCGCCGCAGGAATTCCTCGCCTTCCGAGACCGCCTTGGAACTTCATCCGGTTTCGAATCTTGGCAGATGCGAGCCTTGGAACTGACCTTGGGTTTGAGCGACGAGCAGCGTGTCGAGGGCGCTGACCCCATCGGACACCTCCGCCGCCTCCATGCGGTCGGTGACATGTCGGACGCGGCGTTGGCCGACCTTGAGGCACGCGTGGACGGCACGTCGTTGCACGAGGTCTTGCTCGCATGGCTCGGCCGAACGCCCATCGACGGTTCCTTGGCTGACGCCGAGGATGACGGAACGGTCGTTACGGCCTTCGTCGACGGGCATCTTTCGGCCATGCGGTCCCACGCCGACGAGGTCATCGCCAGAATGGTCGCTGTGGGTCAAGGTGAGCCTGAGGCCTTGGAACGACGGATGTCGGCCGGTGTTGACGGTGCCGCGACCTTCCTCCGGCCCGATGGGTCGGTTGACCGCGCTCGTGCGGGGCTGTTGTACATCGAGTCGCACCGACATCTGCCGCTCTTGGCCTGGCCCCGCCGCCTCATCGACACCGTGGTGGAAGTCGAGCAGTCGATGCTCGCCTTCCGGCATGCCCACGCGCGCATGGTGGAACGGATGATCGGCCGCCGCATGGGCACAGGCGGTTCAGCGGGCGTGGATTACCTCGATGCCACCACGCGTTACCGGATTTTCACCGAGTTGTGGGCGGTCCGCACCATGCTCGTCAAGGAAGCGATGTTGCCGCAACCGGCGGATGCCGCCTTCTACGGCTTTGCAGGTTCGGATTGACTCACGCGTTGTGCGGGTCGATGTCGATGGGGATCAGTTCGTGCTCGTATTCGTAGAGCGCGATCTTGAGCGGGTCAAGGACGAAGCGAACGTCGGCCTCTTCGTTGCCGTGGAGGGAAATCAGTTCTTCGCGGAAGGCTTGACGAAGGTCGTCTTCCTTGGCGAAAAGGGGAGCTCCCATTCCAATCTGAAGGGCACGGGCGCCGATGATACGTGCTCGCTCAAAGCGGGTGTGGAGTCGGGCGGGCTTGACCATGGGGTGCACCTGCGAGCGAACTCGCAAGCCGCCGACCAACAGGGCCCTCTTGAAGACTTCGTCCCTCGTCCCGCTTCGACACGGCTCAGGATTCCTCGTCATTGGGCGCCACATTGGTGCTTCTGACGGACCGCAGAAGCATCACGGTTGCAGGCGAGGAAAGCAGCAGCAGTGCCGCGGTCAAGAGGGCGAGTTCAGCCGAAGAAAGTGGAGCGGCGACGCTGGAAGGTTCCGCTGCCTCCTCGGCCGCCAGGGCTGCTTCGAGCGGTGTGAGAGGAGACGGGTCCAACAAAGTGATCGTCCACGTCCCGTTGACCGCTCCGGGAAGGCTCGACGTCACGTTCACGTCCAGTCCGTTGGGTCCCCTTGGCGCGGACACGTTGCTGGTCCATTCGGTCCGGTTTTCATGGAGGTGGTGGCCGTTGGGGGCCGTGGTGTTGAGGGCCTCAACCAAACGCAGGGTCATCGTCTCACCCGTCAACACTGCATACCCGTCAATGACGATGGCAGGCAGGCTGATCAGCCCATAGTGGTCGTCAAACCGCTGGAAGGACAGGTTCGAGTAATTCGGGTCCTGAGGTGAAGGCGAGTGGCGGACGACAAGCACGTCCTCACGGTCAAGTCCGTCGAGCATGGCTTCCACAGGGCGGCAGGGTTCGCACCAATCCGCTCCGAAATACTCGACCACGCGCAGCGTGCCTTCGGCTTCGCACGTTGCGTCTTGGCACAGGCCTCCGAGGGTGGCTTCTGCTGCCACGGTGGGGGCTGAGCAGAGCATCAGCACCATCGGCACCAACAAGAGCAAGGCTCGATGCACGTCGTGGCCAAGTGGACTGTGTTAATAGAGGGCGTCCACTCGCTAAAACCAATGACTTCGGGATGGCGTCGTCCCTCCCTCCTGCCGCTCGGGTTGGTGGTGGTTGCGGCCGTCATCATTCTCGCGGGAGGGACCATTCGGATCCTTGATGCAGGCGAGTCCTGTCCAGACTGGCCGAAATGTTTCGGCACATGGACCTTTGACGTAAGCGAAGAAGAGCAGTTGCAGTGGTGGGAGGACAACCCCGACGCCACTGAGGACACACGCGGCGCCGGTCACACGTACAACGAACTGGAAATTTTCAGCGAATGGGTCCATCGTTTGCTGGTTGGGCTCGTGGCGTTCCCCATCCTTCTCAATGCGATTTGGATGCACCGGCTTCGGGACACGTACGGCGCCCGCGTTCGCAACGTGGCGGTGCTGGCTGGGGCATTGCTCGTCATGCAAGCGGGCGTTGGCGCACTGACGGTCGTCTACGACAACCGCGACTGGACCGTCGCCCTCCACTTGTGCATGGCCACCATTTGGACCTCAACGCTGCTTCACCAATACCACGCCATGCGCATGATCGAGGGCGTGTCGTGGGGTATTTTCTCGACATCGGGGGCTTTCCTTGCCAAACAACGCCGACGTACCGACGCGTTCGCTGCAGCGGTCTTGGTGTTGCTCGCCCTCGGTGCGTGGGTCTCGTCCACGGCCCCGGGCGCTCAATACAATCAGGCCTGCTCCATCGGATTCCCGGACGGCTGGCCTGCGTGTCGAGGCCAATTGCTTCCGAGCATGGATCACACCGGCATTCTTGTGCAAATGGTGCACAGAACCGGTGCCCTCGTGGTGGGAGCGCTGCTGATCTTCGGCGCCGCCCGCATCAAGACCGCCTCTCGAAAGGCGGGAGAACCGTTGGCCTTGGCGGGCGCAGTGGATTTTGTCGGCGGGTTGTGGATGCTGAATCTCCTGGTGGGTGCAGGCTACATCGTCTTCGCCGATGCGGACGGTTTCCCCGAGGGCTTGTCCCTGCTTCATCTGGTGCTGGGGGTCACGGCGGCGGTGGTCGCCATCTCCGTGACCATGATGAGTCGCCTCGTTCCCCGCAAGGATGGCGGGGGCGAGTCAGAATGACGGAACCTCGTGCCCTGCACCGCGTCCTGATCGACCTGATGAAGCTCCGCGTCGTGGTGTTGCTCCAGATCACCGCCGTCTGTGCCATCCTTGTGCACGACCTCCTGGTGCGGTACGCTTCCATCGCTGGAGACCGTTCCTGGTTGGACACCTTCACGGCCATCGCCATCACCTTGGTCGGAGGGACCCTCTCCGCTGGCGGTTCAAATGCGATCAACATGTGGTACGACGCCGACATCGATCCCCTCATGTCCCGAACGGCAAATCGGCCGATTCCAAAAGGCGAGATCTCCCCTCGCGGCGCCTTGTTGTTCGGCCTCTTAATCGCCACAGGGGGCAGCTCCGTGTTTCTTCTGGCGCACTGGAAGGCAGCCTTCTGGTCGGCCTTCTCCGTCCTCTTCTACGTGCTCATTTACACGATTTGGCTCAAGCGCCGCTCCCCACAAAACATCGTGATCGGCGGAATCGCAGGAGCCACACCACCGCTCATCGGTTGGGCTGTTGCGGCGGCAGAGACGGGCGCTCTTGACGGCGTGAACCCCTTCCTTCTCGGCTCCCCCGTTCCGTGGATGCTCTTCTTGCTCATCTTCCTGTG
Source organism: Candidatus Poseidoniaceae archaeon (assembly GCA_013330925.1). Classification (GTDB taxonomy): domain Archaea; phylum Thermoplasmatota; class Poseidoniia; order Poseidoniales; family Poseidoniaceae; genus MGIIa-L3; species MGIIa-L3 sp11892u. The sequence goes on from DUHJ01000192.1 coordinate 9,174, forward strand.
GACGCCACCTCATTTCTGGGCCTTGGCCCTGTACCGGTCCGGGGAATACGCCAAGGCCAGCGTGCCGATGATGAACGAAGTCCGAGGGGCAAAAAGCACCCTCGTGCAGTCCAAGGTCTACTGCCTCATGTTGCTTCTGTTGGCCGGCGTGCCGGTGTTCTGGCCTGCCTCAGGCTTGCCCTTGCTCTGGGCTATCACGTCGGCTGGATTGTCGCTTTGGTATGCCAAATCCGTGTGGGCCATCGATCCAGAGGAACCCTTTGACGACAACGGGCGAATGCCAAAAGCGGCCAAGTCCTTCTTCAGGAGTCTGTACTACCTCGGTTGGATGTTCCTTTCTTTGGTCGTCATTTCTGCCTTCCCGCCGTCTTGGCTCGGTGTGCTCGGCCCGCTGAACTGAACGGCCCTCAGACCCGCCTTCTTTGGGCCGTCGGAAGCGATGAGTCTTTGAGATAGGAGCGGGAGGTTTCGCTCATGGATGCAGACAGGCTGCCGCGTTGGCGTCCGCTGCTTCTCGTCGGGCTTCTTCTCACGTCCCTCATGGTGACCTTGCCCGTCGCTTCAGCGGCCTCCGGTGATCTTGGCCTGACCAGTGCCATAAGCCCCCTCCAGGCGCAACACGTCAATGCCTTCAATCAGGTTCCGTTGGAAGTTCAAGTGACCAACGAGGATCCCGGTGGCAGCAGCGCGCCCCGCGACATCGAATGGGAAGCGTGCCCCGAGGGTGCGCCAAGCGGGCACACGCACTGCGATCAGGGCTCGGGCACGATTCCAAGCTTGCCGACGTTGCAAAGTTACACCTACGCGTTCTCAACGACATGGTCACCCTCCACCTCACACTGGACGACAGGGACGGTTGAGGCCAATTACACCGTGACCTTCTCCTTCGTCGAAGCCGATTTCGACACCAGCGACGATGAATTGACCGTGGTGGTGGTGGTGACGAAGGAATTCAAGGACATCATGGTCCCGGAGGACCAAGATCCTCGTGATGGCCTTCTTGACGTGGCCAGCGACAACGACGGTGCAGTGTTGAACACGAACGTCACCTACCCGCGGCAAGGCGAAACTTGGCGGATCAACTACGACGTTTACCTCTGCGGTGATTGTGACCTCAACATGACATGGGGATGGCGCCTGACGCACGACTTTGGTGGCGCACCTGTGGCGGAGTCGTACACCGACGTTGACCTGACGGGATACAACTGGGGTGGGTTGACCCAGCTCACAACATGATCCAAAAATAATTCTGGCGATGAAGATTTCACTTAAATATAGTC
>DUHJ01000011.1 GCA_013330925.1 Candidatus Poseidoniaceae archaeon
GCTTCCTTCTCGGCAGCGGCAGCAGCTTCTTCCTCGGCCTTCTTGGCTTCAGCATCGGCCTTGGCCTCCTCGGCCTCGGCTTGCTTCGCGAGCATCAAGGCTTCCATCTCCGCCTTCTCAGCGTCGTCATCGACGTCAGCACCCTCAGGTGTGATCTCTTCCTCAAGGGCGAGGACCTCGACCGGCCACCGCACGTAGACGGAGTTGCGGCCAAAGCGAAGCACAGACTCGAAGTGGCCGCCCTTGACGGTGTTGAACGCCTCGTCATCAAAGCGCAAACGAACCTTCAGTGAACCCTTGTCATCGGCCGTCAAAATCTGGCCGCTCAGCTTCTCGTCCTTGACGTCCATCATGGCGAAACGACCCTGCTGGTCGCGTGCGCCCAACTCGGTCAGATGCACCTCGATGCGGGGCGTCATGCCGTGGAAGCGGATGGTCTGCTTCGACATGCAGGAGCCCATCGGTGCGATCGGCTTGGGCGACTTCAGGATGAAGGGGTCACGCTCGGTACCGGTCCCAGACGAAGCCTCGACATCGACCGTGGTGCGTTCTGGTTCTGGACCCAAGACCTCTTGACGATCTCGGAGGAAGAAGAGCAGCAGAAGCAAAAGCAGCAGGAGCACACAGCACGCCCACCATGGGAAGGTGGGGCCGGCGTCGTCCTCCTCGCTGTCCGCAGCAAGGCAGGTGACGCCGTCGAACATCATACCCTCATCGGGCTTGGAAGTGGCGTCCAATGGATCGGTCTCACAGGCAGCCTCGTGTGCATCGTTGTACCCGTCGTCGTCGTCGTCCAGGTCCGACGCCAATGGCCCGACTTCGGTCATGACCTGCTCGTCGGGTAGCCCGTCGCGGTCGTGGTCGGCGAAGACGCCGAGCACGAAACTCGTGTTGATGCTGGTGTTGTCCACGGTGTTGTTGGCCCACACCGTGTAGACGGTGGCCGGGCTCTCCACGGTTGGAACACCGGTGATGGCACCAGAACTGGTCCGCGCCATGCTGCCGAAGGTCAGGCCCTCGGGCAGGGCCGGCTGGATGGCCCACAGGTCGGCCTCGAATCCACCGAGGTCCGGCGTGAGGTTGACCTCTTCGCCAACGCCAAACCAACCGTCGCCCACGTTGTAGGACAGGCTGATGGCCAGGTCCTGGTCGCAACTGCCGTCACGGTTGGCGTCCACGGGCACGCTGGTGGTGTTCAGCGGGTCGGTGCCGCACAGGGTCTCGGTCAGGTCGGCCCATCCGTCGTTGTCGTCGTCGGTGTCCACAAGGTTGCAGATACCGTCGGTGTCGGTGTCGGAAGGCATGTCATCGGTGTCGCGTGGGTCCGTGCTGCAGAACTGTTCCTGCACGTTGGCCCAGCCGTCCCCGTCGATGTCGGGGTCGGCCCGGTCGCACGTGCCGTCGCCATCGAGGTCGCTTGGCACCCCGTTCGCGTCGAGTGGATCGGTCGCACAGACGGCCTCTTCGCTATCGAGCCAACCGTCGTTGTCGTCGTCGTCGTCCACGATGTTGGCGATGCCGTCGGCGTCGGTGTCCTCGTGCACGGTGATGAGCACCCACGTGGTTGTGCTGTGCTTGCTGTTGTTCGCCTCGATCTGAACGAGCACGTCGGCCACGACCTCGGTCGGTGTGCCGCTGATGGTGCCGTTCTGGGCATCGAGGGAAAGGCCCGCTGGGAGTTCGCCCATCGCGGTCCAGGTGATCGCATCGCCACCGGTCACGTTGGCTTCCACCGGCGTCATGGTCACGTTGACCGTCAGGTGGAGTTCGCGCGGCTCGTGCGTGACCGTGATTTGGAGGTCACTCACGTCATCGAGCAGGTCGCAGATGCCATCGTTGTCCGAATCGTCAGGCATGTCCTCGGCGTCGAAGGGGTCGGTTGGACCGCACTGCGCTTCGACCACGTCGCTCCAGCCGTCGTTGTCGTCGTCGGGGTCAACCGCGTCGGGCAAGCCGTCGTCGTCGAAGTCCGCGTCCTCGTCGAGCACGGCGATGGACAGGGTGACCGTCGCCCAGTTCAGGTCGTTGGAGGCGTTGATGGTGTAGACCGCGAGGTTGGAGACCACGGTTGGAGTGCCGCTGATGCGGCCCTCGCTGTCGATGGTCAGGCCAAGCGGCAGGTCCGGCGTCACGTTCCACGAACGCACGTCGGCTCCGAACTGCAGCACCTCGAAGGGCGCCATCGTTGCGTTGACCGGCAGGAGCAATTCCGTCTCGGTCAGCACGAGGTAAATCGGGCGATCGTCCACGTCGTCAAGCGCATCGCAGAGGCCGTCGTTGTCGAGGTCACCGGGCTGGTCCATCGCATCAAGATCGCTGTGATTACCACACTCGGTCTCCTCGGTCTCGGTCCAGCCGTCACCGTCGTCGTCGTCATCCGCGTTGTTGCCGATGCCGTCGTTGTCGGTGTCCACCCACTCGGTGGGGTCGACCGGGAAGGCGTCCACGCCGTCGCCGTAGCCGTCATCGTCGCAATCTGGGTCCAGGCTGCAGCCCGCTTCTTCCGCACCGTCGGGCACCCCGTCGTTGTCGTCGTCAGGGTCGACGTGATCTGGGATGCCGTCGTTGTCGAAGTCCGCGCTGATGGTGATGGTCAGCGTGGCCGAATCGTTCGCGCCGGAGGCCGTGTACGCAGTAATGGTGTAGACGACAGGGCCACTGACGTTGGTCGGCGTGCCCCACAGGGTGCCGTTCGACGTCCCGAAGTTCAGGCCCGTCGGCAGGTCTGGCGTCACGTTCCACAACACGGCCGCGTCACCCGAAGTTTGCCCGGTGAAGGGCTGCATTGCGCTGTTGTTTGTCAAGTCGAGGCTCGTGAGCGGCAGGGTCAGCGTGATCTGCTCGACCGGCTCAAGCACCTCGATGTTCAGCACGAAGGTCGCCGTGGCGCCGGAGATGGAGGTTACTTCGACCGTGTAATTGGCCGCCGGCGTCGCCAAGTCCGGGCTACCGTAGATGGTCCCGTTGGAGGCACCGAGGTGCACGCCGCTGGGCAAGCCGGGGCTTACCGTCCATGAGGAGGGCGTTTCACCGAAGGTTTGCCCACCGATGTTCTGCATCGTCGTGCCGTTGACCAAGGACAGGTTGGAGGCAGGGAACACCAACGCAATCCCCGCTCCGGGGACGGTGACGTTGACCTGCACGGTGAACGAGCCACCGTCGTTGGTGGCGGTGATGTTCACGCTCGTCGTGTTCTGAATCAGGATGGCCGTCCCGGTGATCCGTCCGGTGAGGTTGTCGAAGGACAGGCCCATCGGCAAGGTGCCGCTCATTGACCACGTTTCCACGGCACCTCCAGTGTTGACCGGATCCTCGTTGACGACGCTGTCGCGTGGGAACCACAGGCTGTTGTTGCCGCCGTAGGAGATGTTCGGCATCGGCTCGAGGACCGTCAGTTCGATGACCTCGCGGTCGCAATCGTTCCACAGGTTGCACACGACGACCACGTAATGCGCAGCGGTCAAGTTGGCCGTCGCCGTGCCCACAATGCTGCCGTTGGCCAACAGGGACAGACCGTTGGGCAGGGCCGGACTCACGGTCGCAGGGAACAAACCATGCCCGCTCAGCGTCGTGTTGTAGACACTTCCATTCACGCCCCGGGTCAAGGTTCCCGTGGCCGGCAGGTCAAACCCGATGGCGCTGGGTGCAACGCCAATCATCACTTCGTGGCTGAACACCCGTCCGTCCACGGTCATGTTCAACCAGTACGGGTTCGGAGTGGTTGTTGTGGGCGAGGAGCCCTGCAACCGCCCGCAGGTGGAAGAGAAGGTTAGGCCGCTGGGCAGCCACGTGCTGCCGTTGGTGCCCACCAGAGACCACGACTCACCCAAGGCCGACGTGCTGCTGGTGCAGGTGCTCTCGGAAAGGTCCGTGTAACGGTATGTG
>DUHJ01000234.1 GCA_013330925.1 Candidatus Poseidoniaceae archaeon
TGCCGGATTGGGCGACGCTGGGCAAGGTGTTGCCGAGGCCGTAGATGGTCTCGTACACCGACATGTTGGCGTCAGCGAGCAGGGGCTTGATGCCGCGGAAGTAGCCGCCACTGGCGAAGTTGCCGCCGTAAATCACGGTGCACACGTCGGCCCACTCGGAGTACATCGAACCGGAGGTGTCGACCACGAAGACGAGTTCGACCTTTCCACCGCGGGTGTCGTCCCATGCGATCTGAACGTAGTCGTTCGCGTCAACGACCACGTCGGGGTGGCCCTTGTGTCCGATGATCGGCGTCAGGAGGGTGTCGTCGAAGAGGGTCAAGGTGGAGCCCGTGGTCACGTCGGGTTCGATCATCGAGTAGTAGATTTGGGGTTGCGCGAAGAACTTGTCAAGCGGGTCGTAGCTGTCCTGCCACACGACGTGGAGGGCGCCTTGGCTGTCGACGTCGATGGCCGGCCAGTCACGGTTCTGCGAGCGCTTCGAGATGATGGTGTCGTCGATGGACGAGATGGTTCCGTCCGTGGTCGCCTGTCCGTCCCGTGGCGCCTTGAACGGCTGGAGGGCGGAGTACATGATCGAGTGCTGACCGGCGCGGTCGGCCCACACGACGTGCACCGTGTCGTCTTCGTCGACGACGAGGTCGGGGTGCGCGATCTTGTGGAGACCAGAGTTGCTGATCTGCGTCGCGTCGATCATCGTCTCACCGCGCGGCGAGAGCATCGAGTACCAGAGGTGCTGCCCGTTGCGGGTCCACACCAGGTGCACGTTTCCTTCGCTGTCGGAGCCCACCGCGGACTGTTGGTCCGAAGCAGCACCGCCGTCGACGACTTGCACCGCTTCGGTGATGACCACGGTGTTGGCCTCGGCGGTATCGGAGACGATGAACATCGAGGTGCTCACGGAGAGCAAAAGCAGCATGACAAGGCTGAGGGACTTCATTGATTGGCGCATAGGGTCGACCTCCAGTGGACTGGCACCCAAAATCGAGGTTTCATCCTACTTAACCGCACCCCATTCAGGTCAGACGACCTGCAGGCCCTCAAATCCACTCTGAAGGGTCGAAATCGTTGCCGAACGGAGCGGCATCGTCGTCGAGGATCTGGATTTCTGCCGTCTCTTCGGCAACGCTGGGGCGGCTTGCATCGTTACCGCGCTTGCGCTTGCGTTCTTCCCAATCGTCCACTGGGCCAGGACGACCAACGCCTTGGCCGAAACCGAATTTGATTTCATGAATCAAACCCAGTTTACTCATCCAAAGGGTGCGGAGGGATTGCATGACCTCGTTCTTGGTCAGGCCGTCAAACCAAACGGGAAGGCTGACGTTGAACGCTTGAAGCGGGCCCGGTCGAGCTTTGCCGTCGTGCCCCATGCTGAGGTTCCAATCCACGCCGCTTGTGATGAGGTGCATCCGCATTTCGTGGACCCATGCCTTCCATTCCTCTTCCTCCTCCCCCATCAGGGTGGACATCTCGTCCTGTTGGCCGGCGTCCACGCGGGTGACGCTTGAAACGGCCACTAAATCGCGCCCCTTTGGAACGACGACCGTGAAGGTATGGCCCCGTGGGCCTGGCGGGTACTTGACGGCGAGATGGACGTCAGCACGGGGGTCTTGTTGCTCTCGAACCTCGAGTCGCTCACCGGCGAACCAACGACGCAGAAGCGTGCCAACCTCGGAAGCGTCCATAATGCGACCTGAGGCTGGACTGATTTGAACCACACCGTCCCGTCACTCGTCAAGGACCGCGTGAAGGGCTTGCAATTCTTGGACAAAGGCGGCACCATGACGGCGACGTAAGCGTGACCGCCGCAGACCGCCACGAAGGACAACCCAACCGTCCCATGCCCAAGCGAAGGACCAGCCGGACAGCACGAAAACGGGGAAAAGGAGCAGGAAGAAGCCCACCGCCGCGAGTTCAGGAACGCCGCTCGGCTCCAAAAGTCCACCGAAATAGCTCGCGGCGGTGAGCCCTCCCGCCACAATCGGCCACACGATCATCGAAGCAAACAAGGCGAACACGAAGTGGTACGTCGTCCTGGCGTCGACCCCTTCGTCGGTGGAATTTCCTTTCACGAAACCCAGCGTGGATTGAATCCCCATGGAAAGGAGGAAAACGGGGAGAAGGGGCAGGAAAAGCACGATGCGTGCCATCGCTCCAGCGGCCGCCATCGGTGAAGTGCGCCGGAGTCCACTGGCCTTCGCATCGATGTCCCTGCCGTCGAGTCCATGCACTTCCAAGCGTCGCGCCACCGCGTCGGCAGCGTGGAAGGCGGGCGAAGAGAGCGGTGCTGGGACAATGGCATCCACGTCGCGATCTTCCTCGGGACGAAGGGCGTCCCGTTCGGCCCGGGCCGCCATGATCTCGGATCTCCAATCGGGCAAGGCCCGTTGTTCACGCCGTGCACGAACGTGTGCAAGGGCGTGCAAGGCGCGGCGCTCGTCCCATGTGGCAAGGTCGGGCGTCAAGCGGCGAAGTTTGGGCGTCAAGGTGTCCCGAAGGGCCGTCACTGACTCGACGGGGGGTTCGCTCCAATCGTTGCGCTTCACCGCGGCCAAAAGGTCCGCGGGAATGTCGCCCAATTCCACCGGAATCGGTTCACCGTACTCCACGTGAGCATCGGTTCGGAAATGGTGACGGACCCTGAAATGAAGCCCAACGGGAACCAGGTGCGGCAGAGGGCGCCCTTCGACATGGGCGATGGCGGCGGCGGCAAGCACGGTCCTCATTGGCCCCGTTCGAAAGCGAATCATGTGCGCCTCGTCGTGCGCGGTTCCCTCCGGAAACAGGGCCGATCCGTGGCCGTGCGAAATGCCCCGAGCGAGGTTGAGAAGGGTACGGCCGTTGAGGTTCTGAGCCTCCTCTTTCGAAAACCCACCACGCAACAATTCCGCCTTGCGGACCACCGGTTGGACGGCCATCCGCCGCGTCCAGAAACTGAGGATTGGTCGGGTGACCAGGTCATGCCGCCCGCCAATGACAAAGTGACTTGGGTGGGTGAGCATGATGGTCAAGGGGTCCATCAGAGCGTTGACGTGCCAAGCACAACACATCGCTCCTCGGTCGTGATCCAGCCGATCAAGGCCTTCATGGGTCATGGATTTGAACTGACCTCGGGCAACGATACGAAGCAACACAAAGGCAAATTTTGTCCAACCGGGTGAACCGGGAATGGCCCGATCCCACCGTGGTTGTGGCACCGACATCAACGCGTCAAGGCGAACTTTGGAACTGGCTTTCGTCAAGGTGGGCAGGGCATCACCACGGTGATCCACCGTGCCGTCCTCCCCCACCTGCGTCATGCCTTCACCAATTCTTCTGACAGGGACGCCAAGTTCGCATCGTCCGCTCGTTGCCCCTGAGATTCAGGCCACAGGGCCGGCAAAGAACGACCGCCATCGCCATCGCTGCGCGGCAGCACATGGACGTGGACGTGAGGCACTTCTTGACCTGCTCCAGCTCCGTCGTGCACCAAGACAAGGAAATCCTTGGTCCCGTACACGACGCTCAGGCGGCGCTGTGCTTCTGCAACCCCGTCCATCAAAACGCGCCGCTCAGCGGGCATCAGGTCCGCCAAGCGTGGCACGCCTCGTTCGGGGACGACGAGCGTGTGGCCGGGGCGGCGAGGAAAAACGTCGAGGAAGGCGTACCATCCATCCCCGCGTGCCACCGGATGAGACGGTATCTCACCGCAGACGATCCGCTCGAACAAGGTGGCCTCGCCCATGGATTAGCGTGGTGCGAGGTTGTCTTGAACCCTCACGCCGATTCGGTCGGGGCGAGGACCCAATGACCGGAGACGCCTTTTCGCACGGCGAGCGTGTCGGTGGTGCCGTCGGCCGAAACAAGGGTGTGGTGCATTTGCGCTGCATCCGTCTCAGGGTGATCGTGGCGCACGTGCACGCCTCGAGACTCGGTGCGGGCCATGGCGCTCTGGACCATGGCGCGTGCCTGTTGAACACCGTGTTGTGCCGCCAAGACCGCCTCAAGGTTGGCGTTGGCAATCAGCGACGTGTCGTCAAGATGTAGGGCCTCTGCTGAGACGGAGAGGGCCTCAAGCGCTTCCATCGCCGAGGTCAATTCGTCCGCTGACGTACCACCGTCAAAGGTGGTGCAGACGAGGGCGCTGACGGCGGCGGTCACCGCACCGGTTCGAACCACGCCTCCCTCGCCGTCGGCCGGGGCCATCATGGCCGAGAGGTCCGCTTCTGCTTCCACAACGGCCGCAGCCACGGCCTTCGAGCCGCTGTGCGGTTGGTCGACCAGCCATGCCGCGGCGGACGCTCCCGCGGCCCGCCCGGACGTCAATGCGTCGAGCACGAGGTTGCCGGGAAGGAGGCCGGCGCCGTGGAGGCCAGTGCAGGCCGTGCCGCCGGCCGCATACAGGCCGGTGAACCAACGGGACCAGGAGCCGATGACGGCACGCCCTTCTTCGTCCACGGCCACGCCGCCAATGCTGGCAAAAGCGCGGGGTTCGATGGCGATGGTTTGACGGTCTGCGTCAGCACCAAGGCGTTGAGCGATGAGGCGGAAGGTGGCGTCGTACCACGGTCGAGCTTCGCCAAGGTTCCGCAGGTCGATGACGGCTTCTTTCGCCGTACGCACCGCATCGACGGCGGAAGCAAGGTCGTCGCCAAGGTCGATGGGCGTCCCGTCGGATTCGCACACCTCTGCGCCGTCGGCAAGGAGGCCAAGCGGGAGGGTCATGTCGGTGTCGCGAACGCCAAGGGGCGTTGAGGCGAGGAATTCCATGTCGCGCAGTGGGAGACCTGCTTGAAGCGCAAGGGACAAGCCGTGAGCGCCACGGCCAGAGGAAGCAAGGTCGGACGCACCTCCGTCGGCGAGGATGACGACCTTGCATTGCAAGCCGAGGACGCGCCCTCCGGTCAAATCGGCGACCACCAGGCCCTGAACGCGCTGACCGGCGTGGACCATTCGGAGCGGAACTTGATCGCTACGAAGCACCACGCCATGGCGCAGGCATTGCTCTTCCATGACCTGTTGGAGTTCACGGGCATCGGCGTCACCGGATCCCACAACACGAGGTTGCCCGTGTCCGGGAAGGCGGCGGACATGAGGGAGCCCACGGAGGTCGCGGCGGAAAATCACGCCGCGGCGCTCGAGGAGGTCCGCTTCGCGCACGGCCGAGGACGTCACGCTGGCCACGATGTCTTGATCGGAGAGGAAGGCGCCCGAGCGGATGGTGTCCTCTCGGTGCCCACGATTGGTGGACTCGTCAATGGCAGCGGCGATGCCGTCGCTCATTCGAGGATCACGACGACCGAGCGACTCTGCGGTCATCAGCAACACATTCGCGCCTTCCTTGGCCGCGTTGGCAGCAGCGGCAAGTCCCGCCGGCCCGTCACCAAGCACCACAACGTCCCAGACTTCCATTTCGATGCCTCCGACAAGCGCGCGACGAAGGGACGCGCCATAAGGCCCGCGCTTGAACCTAAGCCTCTTCTTCGTGGGTCAACACGTCATCGACCCGTTTCGGAAGCGGCCATTCGTTGATGGAACGAACCGTCACCAATCGACGGACGAGGGCGCGGGCACCACCTCTGGCCGTCGGCCGGAGTTCGGTTCGGAGGACGCGCGCATCGATAAGTCGGCCACGCCCGTCTTTGAGGTGAACTTGGACGCGCGTTGAGCCGCGGAGGGTGGTGGGCCATGCCAGCCTGAACCAGAGCATGGTCGAGCGGTCGACGTGTTCGACCAAGCGATCCATCGCCGCTCGCCGGTCCTTTCCACGCAGATCGATGGGGGCCTCAAGTGCCCTGCAACCTTCGATCACCACGCGTTGATCGCGGCGAGAAGGCTCGCCTCCGGGAGCCAGGATTTCGATGTGCGCCGGAACACGCCCTTCACCCCAGTGGTGGACGAGGACGAAGAGGTGCCCTGTGCCACGCTCGCACACGGGCCCGAGCGCGGTGTCCACCCGCCAATCCCGGCCGGTGCGCCGGACGTTCCCCCCGACCACATCACCCAACAACCGGGTCAGGAGCAAGGCAGCGTTGGGTTGCGAAGCCAACGCATGCTGAATCAAACGCTGAACGGAACGCCAATTCATCACCGCCGTTTCGTCGAGGAGGAGACGGTCGACGGTGGGGCGGCCAAGCAGGTCGTCCAGGTGAGCCATGGCGCTGGCGTCGTCGAAGTGTCCGTCGTGATGCAGGGCCAACACCAACAGGGTGCGTTCACGCACCAGCCGCGGGCCCCGGGGGTCGAGGGCGGCCTTGACCAATTCGTTGCACCATGCCTTCCAATCGATGACAAGATCGGGGTCCAAATGCGCGAGGACAAGGTCGGAAAGGGTCCCGTCAAACTGCGTGGAATGGTGCGTCGGCACGAAAGAGATCAGCAAAGGGTAGGGGTCGCCGAGTTGGAGCATCTTGTCCGCCGTCACCTGCGCATGCCACCCTTGGGCCACGCCGGTGACGATGACCAACAGGATCGCGAGATTCCAGCCCACAGAACCCGTGGTGATGGCAGAAGCGGTCAGCAGCAACAAGGCAGCGGCGCCGATGAGCATCCCTTGTGCTGCGTTGACCCGTCGGAGTTCGTTGATGCCTTCCTGCACCAGGTCAAGCCCGGGTTGGGCCTTGAGGTCGTGGGATTGACCTCCCGGCCCACCGCCCCATGCTCGCAGTTGAATGCGGGCCTTCAGGACCTGTTGCGTCGCCTCACCCGCCAAGGTGGCGAAGGAGATGACCAACAAACTGAACGGCGCCCAGATGGCAAGCAGCGCGAGCGGCGAGGAGATGTTGGCCGTCGGGGCCGCTAAAATCACCACGGAGCCCATCACCAAGGGCATGCACAACCACTTGCGCCCGAGTTGGGACGCGGGATGGCGGGCCATGGCGCCGCTCCGTTGCCGAATGCGTTCTGCCGCGTTGAGTTGCGCTTCGGCTCGCTTGACGGGGTCCTCGGGACGGCTGAAGCCTTCCCCATACGGAACCGGGATGCCGTCCTCGCCGATCAAGGGCTCACCTCAGGCCTTCGACGGACGCTCCCGCTTTGAAGGGACCCGCCCCGGCAGGTAGAAAGGTGGCCAATGAGCGGACGTGGCAGGATTCGAACCCGCGATCCCCGGCTTAGGAGGCCGGTGCATTATCCAGCTATGCTACACGCCCGCTTCGGCCACCTGAGCAGCCCTCATGACGCTTGCGCCGGAGCGAGACCCGCGCTTCGGCCGACCTCGGCGAAGCGGTGCAGCATGGCTTCCAAGTGAATGCGAGCGGTCGAAGCGCGACGCAGATCTGCATCCGTCTGCGCCACCACGTCGAGCAGATCGGACAAGACCGTGGGGGGAAGGTGAAACCGGCCCTCGACAAGGTGCTGGTGAATGTGCTCGATGACTTGGTCGCCTTCGAGGTGATGGGCGGCCATCAAACGGTCGAGATGACCCATGGCGCCGTAGAGGACGCGGGTGTTCTTGGCGCCCTGCTTTTCCCACCGCCAGTCGTGCAAACGTCCTCGCAGTGCTTCCTCGATGACCATGCGCATCTCCACGACCTCGGTCTCTTGCAAGAGCCCGCCGAGGGCGTTCCGATCGGTGTGCAAGCCCCGGCGCACGAGCACTTCGGTGATGAAGAGCGCGCGGCGGAGGTCCCCCGAAACCACGTGAGCGATGTCTTCCAACACGGTCGCGTCGTCAGCGCCGGCCTGCGCGCAGGCATACTGGAGCCGGGCCACGATGTGCTCTCGACTCACCGGTGGCATTCGGACGTGTTGGACCCGACTCCGGATGGCATCGATGAGGCGGGACGGAGTGCGAGCGGTAAACAGGAACCGGGAACTTCCGCTTCCCGATTCCATCATCCGGCGAAGGTACGGTTGGCGTTTTGGACCCAAGTGGTCGGCGTCCTCGATGACGATGAGGCGGGACACAGCCTGCCGCCCTTCACGGCCGACCGATTCCTCACCGGCCGGCGGTGCGTCGCCTTCGCGCTGGTCAAACAGGGCGACGTCGAAGGCCTCGAGGCTGGTACGGCCGGCCAAGGTGTCGGAAGATCCCCGTCCTTCTGGCCGGAGGAAGGCTTCGAAGGTGGCCATCGCTCCGGACGTCCGCGCAAGGTCCCGTGCGTTGAGGACGTGGGTGGTGGACCGCCAACCCGGGCCGAGCACTTGCCGTGCGACAAGACGCCACGCCGCCGTCTTCCCGACGCCTGAAGGGCCAGACAAGAGCAGGTGGGGCGGGTTCGCGGTAAGCGAGGCTTGGGCCAAGACGTCGCGAACGGTGTCGGTCGTGGCCAGGTCGTCGAAGCGCCGAGGCGCATACGCACGCAACCACGACGTCATGAACAGGGCTCCGCGTCAGCGGTCCAAGAAGGGTGCGCTCGCGCTTAAATCGCGTCGATTCGCTTCGTTCCGGGGCGTCGCAGCTTCATGAAGATGCGAGCGCCGCAGGCCTTGCAGCTGATGCCGTTCTGGTCGCCGCGGAACTGTTCGATCTTGCCGCATTCGGCGCACTTGTAGTCCACGAGTTCAACCATGGTCATCCCCATGCTCCGGACGGCGTCCCTGTTTTGAACCTGTCCGTGAGGCTCACGCCTCACTGACCGCCGACGAGGCCGGGCATCAGACGGACGGCAGCGGCCGCGTTCAGCTCGTTGTCGGTCAGGGTGCTGGTGTCCACGAGGCGGTCGTCGATGAAGACCCAGGACTTGGAATCGGTGGCGGTGGCCACGATCTCTGGGCGGGTCATCTGGACCTGGGTGTCGCCGGTTTGGTCGGCCACGGTCACGGTGTAGGTCGGCAAGCTGTTTTCTTCTTCGTTTTGCATGTGCATCACTCCTTTCTGCGGGTCGTTGTGGCACCACCACTTATGAAGAACAGAAAACGTTCAACGATGTGGGTTGGTGGCACGCATCGACCATGTCCGCTCTCCCCGTCGACCATCCTTAAGGGCCGGACGAGGGGGTGACGTGCCATGGAAGACCGGCCCCTCGTCATCGACGTCGTGGACAACGGCGGCCAGTGGACCCACCGTGAATGGCGCATGCTGCGCTACCTCAAGGTGGACACGCAAATCATCGAGAACACCACGCCGGTTTCGGAACTCCGCGACTTGGATGGACTGATCCTCTCAGGCGGTGCAGCACGCATCGGCCTCAGTGGCGAACTGGGGAATTGTGCCGCCTTCCTCGAATTGGACGTCCCGGTCCTCGGCATCTGTGCCGGCCATCAATTCATGGCGCGGCACTACGGAGGCGACGCCCGTGAAGCACCGGAACCAGAATTCGGTGCTGCGGACATCACGCTGGTGGACGGAGGTGGGGCCATCTTTGCCGGAACACCCGGCACGCAGACCGTGTGGGAGTCCCACAACGACGAAGTCCATGTTTTGCCCAATGGCTTCCGAATCACCGCCTCCTCACCGTCGTGCGAAATTCAAGGCATGGAGAACGAAGCCGGAACACGTTTTGGGCTGCAATTCCACCCAGAGGTCAACGATTCCGAGTACGGACGTGAGATGTTTGAGAACTTCATTCGCGTCTGCAGAGAAGCCCGCAACGGGTCCTGATCACGTCTTCAGGTTGGCTTGGCGGGCCAACATGGCCACGCGCATGCTGTGTTCGACCATCGAAGCGTTTGACCATGCTTGGGTCAAATCTGCGCCGACCGCATAGGCGCCATGACCGCGCACCACCACGCATCGCATGCCACCTTGTTGCAACGCTTCAACGGCTTGACGGAGGAACGCGTCCTGGTCTTGGTCGTCCGGTTCAACGATGATGATGCGACCGATGTGCTTCTTCCCAATGGCGTCAATCGGTTGAAGCACGATGAGGTCTTTTTCGCATGACATGGCCGTGGTGTACGGGCCATGGGCGTGGATAACCGCGGCCGGACCACCGGTGGCCATGCTGACCGAGGCAAGCAGCACTTCGAGCAAACGCCAATCGTCTCGAGCACCACGTGGAGCGCCCATACCGAGGCGTCCTGCGACAAGGGAACGCTCGTCGATGCGGGGCATCATTGTCAGCATCCTGGTGGACACGACCGCGCCTTGGACGTCGGGGTGGAGCATGGCCATCCCGCCCATAGTGGCACGACCGAGGTCCTCGTGGACCAACCATCGGCCCATCCGAGCAAAGTCCGCCACGACATGTTGAGGCACGACGATGTCCTCGAGGACGGCAGGTGGGACTTGAGGTTCCTCAAGGGCTTCGATGGTCGCCTGAGCCGTGGACAAGGCGCCACGAAGCCGTCGCACTTCGGCATCGACCGCCAGGGGCGGCGGAGCCGGTGGTTCCTCTGCGTTGAGATCGGCGGGTGCAGAGGCAAGTGGCACCTCGGGTTCTGGCTCTGGCTCCGG
>DUHJ01000228.1 GCA_013330925.1 Candidatus Poseidoniaceae archaeon
GAGATATTTCTGACATCAGCAGCTGGCGCGTGTGCTACAGCACCAACGACGTGGCCACGGCCATCGAGAAGACCGGCAGCAAGTGCACGGACGTGGCGTCGGCGACGGCGACCACCGTGGACGTGATGCAGCCGACCTTCACTGGCACCGAGACCTACTACTTCGTGGGCGTTGCCGTGGACGCCCTCGGCAACGACCGCTTGGCCTCTGACGTGCCCACCGACGTGTACTACAAGCGCGACGCTGACTTCACCAACAACGATGACGGAAACGGCACCGTTGGCGAGGACGTCAGTGGCGAGAGCGAGTTGCCCAGCTGGACCCTCCCCGCCATTGGCGGTGTTGTGGTTGCAGCCATCGTGGTTGGCGCGATCATCGTCACCCGAGGTGGCGGCGGCGGCGACGGCGACAAGGATTGGGATTACTGATCCCTGCCACGCTCCCAGCAGCCCGGGCCACCCGCCCGGCCTGCGTGGCCCTCTCGGGCATCCAGCGCGTGCTGAGCGTGCTGGGTGCCCGGACCTGATGGCCACAAGGATTGGGCGTTCAGTGGTGCTTTGTGCCAAGTCCGTTTTTGTTCAGCCGGGCAGGCCCTTGCTGGCACCGGGCCTCTATTCCACCCTGTATCCTGCCCTGACCGGTCGGAGGGGTGCATCCGAGGGCTCCATTTCCCCTCCATCATCCTCCAGGCCGAGGGTTGAGCGAGAAGTACGTTTCACGCGAGCTCACCGACCTCCACGCTTGCGGACAGCAATGATCCTCACCGTCGATTTCAGAATGCTCGAAACGTCATGTTCTCTTTCCGTGTAACTTTTTCACCGCGCTTCGAACGTTGTTCACGGCCTTGGTGGTCGGGAGAAAGCGGGGACTCCAACCAATTTTGCGCGATCAGTTCAGTGTCTGGGATGCCATTCATTTTTACAAATGAACCGTACCAATAAGGGTCAAACAAGTCCGCAGGGTCACGGTTCACGCCCGTCGGCCAAACTCACCTCTCAAAGCACATGTACCCCAATGCCTATAACCGATACAGAACCTCAGATGCAATGCATACAGTCCGTATGGAGTGAATGACTATGTTGGGAATGACGAACAAGAAGAAGACCGCAATGGGTGGCATCGGCATCGCCGTGCTCCTCACGCTATTGATGGCCCTGACGCCAATGTCAGGCTTGGTGGGGAACCCCATCGACGACAGCGTTGCTGCGGCAGAGCAAAACCAGGTTGCTGAAGACGACGTCTTCAAGCAACCCGAGAAACTGACACCTGTGGAATATGGCTTCCCTGAAGGAAGCGAAATTCTGGGGGCCCGAGACGCACACACGAAGACCTTCCGCAATGCGGACGGTACCTTCACGCAGACGATCTCGGACCAACCCATCCACTACGACAACGATGGCGCCTGGAGTGACATCGACCTCAACCTGAAGGCCACGTCCTTCGGTTGGGAAGTGGTGGAGAACACGTTCAACACCGCCTTCTCGGCAGAGGTTGCGAGCGGTATCATGGTTCAGCCCAACGAGTGGGTCGACCCGGTCATGACCGGTCTCAACCCCACCCTCGTCGTGATGGACGAAACCGGGACCAGCCACACGCCCTTCGAGGCACCGCCTGCGACGAGCGAGATCACCGTTGGTGGCAACACCATCCGCTACCCGCTCGCTGAAGGCTACGACCTCGATTACGAAGTCAGCACCTCTCAGGTCAAGCAGAACCTCGTGATTCGCGAGCGCCCAATCCTCGACGAAGGCGCTCATTGGTTCGGATTCTCTGAGGCCATGCGCCTCCCCAGCGGCTACGCCCTCTACAGCGGCGATGTCATGGTGGGTTCGGAACTCATCCAAACCGGCGAGCACCTTGAAATCCGCAACGTGGAAACCGGCGAACTCTACGCAGAGATCCCCGCGCCCTTGGTCATCGAACCCGGCATGGAGGCACCTTACTTCGGGACATTCTTCGTGATGACCCAAGGGCCCATGGTCTTCCTGACGACCGCGGTTGAAACCTCGTGGCTCCTCTCGGAAGACCGCACCTTCCCGCTCGCGCTCGACCCCAGCATCAAGGTGTACAGCGCGGCCGGTGGATACTGTCTGCCCTCCAACAACCGCTGCTACGACAGCAACTACCGATACATGTACCACAACTCGGCATCCGGCAAGAGCAGTTCCTCCTTTGCGCCATACTACTACTACACGCCGTGGCACGAGTTCACCTTCTCGAGCAACAACGCCCTCCCAACGGGCGCTTCCCTCGACAAGGTCGAGTACAAGGAGTACCAGAGGTACTTCTACTCCTACCTCTCCAACAGCAACATCGACTTTGACATCAAGGTCATGGAAGACTGTGGAACCACCCGCCCGACCCTCACCCTCAGCTCCGGTAGCACCACGACCCCAACCTCCGGGTACTACTACTACCAAAGCCGCTACGGCTCCTCTGTGACCAACGTGCCCTCGTGCAGCGGCGCCATCAGCGCTTCCTACCTCACCTCCGGTTACGGCGGCACGGCACAAAAGGCAATGATCAACTCGGCTGTCTTCAGCCCAGGCGTTGACATGAACGGCAACAACTACGGAAGCTACAGCTGGAAGACCGCGACCTTCTGTGACAACAGCGGAAGCGTGTCCTGCTCCTCGTCAACGCAAGCCGGTTACATCTGGTCCGCCCTCAACGGCACCTCGTCTGTTGGCCTGTCCAAGTCGTTCGACAACTCCGGTATCGCGACCACGGGAACCAACTCGAACACCCGCCAGTATGTGTACACCTACACCTTGACCAGCGGTACGACCAACAACTACCTGGAGTTGACCTACTCTGGCGGCACCGACGCCGACGCTCCGACCCCCACCTTCGGTGAGTACGACGGCATCACCTCGTATATTGAGGGTGAGCGCACCTTCTTCATCGAGCTGTTTGACAACTCGGGCATCGACACCACCTCTGGAAACGCTCCGTCGCTTCACTACGCGATCGACAACGGCACCTACACCACGGTCGCAGCCACCACCATCGGCTCCTGTGGAACCACGGCCACCGAGTGCCAGTTCAAGGCTCAGACCTCGGACATCACGGCCGGCGAATACGTGACGTACTACTGGTCCTTCCAAGACATGAACGTGGACAGCACTGGCGCTTCGGACCCCAACGAAGGCACCTTGCCTGCCTTGACGGGAACCCAAACCACGCCCACGCCATACTGGTTCTTTGTCGACGACGTGGACAACGCGGGCGACGACAAGAAGTTCGTTCAGTTGACGACCGATGTGAGTGCTTACAATTCGCGAACTCCTGCGAAGAACTTCGACCGCCAGATGACCTACTTCGATCAAAGCGACGAGTACTACTTTGAGTTCGACACGTCGGACTGTGGTACCGGTTCTTCGAGCTGTTTCTACAGCGGAAGTTCGTCTCAAAACTACTTCTACAACAACTGGGTCGTTCAGTGGCAAACCTCCACTTACCCCGCGAGCTCCTCGTACAACACCGGCGGCTCGAGCCCCGGTAAGGTCTACCTCGACGACGACAACGGCGGTTTCCTCAGCATCTCCGCCGATGACGGCCCTGGAATGAACCTCGTCTTCCTCTGGGACGGCGACGAATTCGCGATGGTGGGTATTGGCGACGAAACCGGCATCGACGAGCCTCTCGCTGGCGGAAGCAGCGCTTCCCAAGTGTCCAGCTACGGCTACACCCAAGCCTACCGCTACGTTGTTCCCGGTGACATCACCGGTGACTTCGCAGGTTACAATTGGAACGCGACGTATTCCAGCACCGGCCAGAACGTGGTGTGCTCCGGAACCAACGGCTGGACGCACTTCTTGCGTTCCTCCTCCGGTAGCCCCAGCTGTTCCTCCGGCTACTACTACGTCTACAACGCGAACTACAAGTGGAACGGTTTCGCTCTCGGAAGCGGTTACTACGGCGTCATGGCGACCTCTGGAGGGGTTACCTATGACGTGATGAAGATCGCACCTGAGCCCGACACCTTTGCACCGACGGTCACCCACACTGCATTGGCCGACTCCTACGCTCAGAAGCGAACGGTCACGGCCAACATCGTGGACGGAGGCTCCCCGCCTGCAGGTCTCAACGTGAGCACCTCGGCCGGCACGGGTCCAACCCTCTACTACAGCGTGAACAACGGAACGACACAATCGACGGTTCTCTCCCCAGTTGGCAAGACCGCCGCACAATGTGTGATGTCTGCTTGCGACTGGTCGGCTGACATCGACAACCTGAACACCTCGGATTACGTTGAGTACTACATCACCGCCGAGGACGTTTCACAGGACGTTACGACGCCCAACTCCGTGCAGACCACGGCCTCCTCATTCGAGGTCGGTGACCCCAACAAGATGTTCATTGTTGAATGGCACGACATGGGGTACACCAGTTCGTACCTGTGCACCTACCAGGTGGTCTTCTACGACGTCACGAACGAGTTTGAGTTCAAGTACGACACCGGTTGCCAAGTCTACGTCGATTACTCCACCACGGGGTACCAAGACACGACCCGCGCCAAGGGCGAGAACCTTCGGAAGGGAAGCGGGTATCTTTACGGATCCAACCCATTCACGTCCAACTACCGGATGCACACCTCGTCCACCTCGTACGGTCACGAGTCCTTCGCACCCGGTTTGACGGAAATCAAGAACTACGACACGGCCATCAGCGGCAGCAGCAGCGGTACCCCGTTCGGCTACTATTGTGCCTACAGCTGGTACTGGAACACGTACAAGAACAGCTGCAACGCCAACATCGACATGCCCGATGACTTCGACTTCGAGTACTTCGGTACCCTCTACGAAGGGACGGACTCGAACGACCGCATCCGCCTTGGTCGCCAGGGCTACATGTACTTCATCGACAACGGTGCAACCAGCCTTGAACGCGGTGTTTCGACGTGGAGCAGCAGCTTCCCGACCATGCCGTACTCCGGCAACTCGGCCTCTCGACCTGGTACCATCGCTCCATGGTGGGGCTACATGGGATCCTACTACTGCTACGACAACACCGCCATCGACTGCAGCGTCCGCTACCGCACCATGCCGTACGACGGCAAGGGAACGGACGTCGATGCTGACATCACCACGGACACCACGTGGGACATCGATGACAGCCCGATTCGCATCAACCCGACCAACGACTACCTGTCCATCTCCGCCGACCTCACCATCGAGCCAGGCGTTGTGGTCCAGGTGGCCTCTGGCAAGGGAATCTCCTTTGACGGCAGTTGCGACGAGATGAAGATCAACGGCAACGAAGCGAACCACGTTCGCTTCGAGGGTCAAGCTGGCTCCGAGTGGAAGGGCATGGCGTTCACCGCTGCGTGCTCCTCGGGTACAGACGACCGTCATGAGTTCTCATTCGTTGACTTCGCCAACACCAGCGATGCCGCGATCTCTGCGGGCAGCCGCCACGGCAGTTCCCCGAGCACCAACGCCAACGTGGGCAACTTCACGATGAACGACGTGACGTTCACCAACGTCGGTGCGGCGTTCAAGCACGGCTCTGGACAAGGCACGGTCGTCGAAATGACGAACTTCGCCGTCGACGGTGCTGACAACGCGTGTTTCAACTTCGCTGAAGACACCGTCGCCATCCTGCGCGAAGGTTCCCTGAAGAGCTGCAACACCAACGGTCAGTCCTCGGGCGGTGCCATCGTCAACTACCCCGGTTCAACCGCAGGTAGCCTGTTCTTGGAGAACGTCACCGTGACGAACTCCTACGTGAACTTCGTCGATGTCGATCTCCAAGACGTGACCATGAGCAACGTGAGCGTCAGCAACTCGGCCAGTCAAACCGGTGTCGCCATTGACGCCTTGCACGGCGTCGATGCCGATGTGCACCTGTTCAACGTCAGCGTCCCTGGTTATGCCAGCAGCGCCATCAACGCTGTGTCGAGCATCTACATGGAAGACGTTGACTTCGGAAGCGCCGACGTGTCGATGTTCCCCAACGGTGCTGGATCCTCTGCGGTTGGTCCGCTCGGTGACAACGCCGTCATGACGAACGTTGAAGCTGGTGACATCACCATGCAGCGCATCCACTTCAGCGTCTTTGAGGACATCACGGCGGGCGACGTGTCCATCTCCGGAACCACGACCCACACCGACACCGAGACATGGAAGAACCTCGACATCGGGGACCTCACCATCAACGGCGGCGCGTGGAGCCTCATCTTGACGAACGCTGACATCAGCCGCCTCTACAGCTTCTCGACCTCGGCCACCAACACGATTGTGATGGAACAAGGTTCGAGCATCGACCACGATGACTCGTCGGTTGACGCCGTGTACGGTCGTAACTCCCACATCACCTTGGTGTCTGTGGACGTGACCTCAAGCGACATCGATGGAAGCAGCAACTACGTGGCCAAGGCGTCGTCCAACAGCGACATCGTCCTCATCGACGTTTCCTACGACGACGGCACCGGGGCTGCAGACTGTGCAGACTCCAACGGTGGCACGGGCGATTGTTCGGTCGACGTTTCGTCGTCCGCAACCGTCTGGTACGGTGGACTTGCACAAGTGTCGCTCTACCGTGAAGCGCTGGTGAACAGCGTCGTGACCAAGGTCTACAAGTCCGGTCACAGCGTTCGCACCACGGTGATGGACACGTCGTCCTCACCTGCTACGCCTCTCTTTGAGATCGGCACCTCGGTGACCGACTCGACGGGAACGGCAGAAGCATGGGTCATCTCTGGGGACTCAGACTCCAACACCTACAACGACCACACCCTCTTTGGGTGGGGCGCTGCCGGTCAGAACGAGACCCTGCTGACGTCTGCTTGGTACCCCTCGGGCGGCTTTGGCTACGGTGACTCCATCGAGTTGCTCTTGCAGCCCGCACCGATCAATTTCGACCAGCCCAACATGGATTGCAACTGGATGTCCAACAACCAGACCTTCCAAGGTGCTGAATCGAGCCCAGGCGTGTACGTCTTCGACAGTTTCCCAATGACGCTTTCCGCTGATTTGGACATCGACGGCTGCACCCTCGTGATGATGGGATCCGTGATGACCGTTGACGCTACCGCGACCAACAGCCCGGTGCTGACCATCAGCAACGGTGGTACGCTCCTGGTGAACGTCTCGACCGACACCGGCGGCAAGGGCACCATCAAGGCTCAGAGTTCGTCGTACGGCGTCCGATTGGACGTCGCTGACGGAACACTCTCTGTGGCCGGTGGCATCCTGAAGGACCTGCACCAAGATTCGACGACGATGTCGGCTTTGTACATCGGAAGCGACGGTGCTCTCGTGCTGTCTGAATCTGCTGAAGTCTATGGCGCGCAAGCCTCGAGTGACGACATGGCCACGGTCAAGATTGACCGCGGAAGCGTCAGCATCAGCGCCTCGACCATCATCAACACCGGCAACACCGGAACCGTTCTTTGGATCGAAGGTTCTTCGGCCTCCATCGACAACATCGTCGTCAAGAACGGTGCTGTGGGCATCATGTCCAAGAACGCCGCCCCTCAGATTGATGGGTTCACGTCCACCGACAACACGGTTGGTTTGGACATGGAAGGTGGCATGAGCCTGCCCACAATCTACCGTTCGCCCAGCCTTTCTGGTATGACGCGTGGATGGCACACCTACGACATCGACCTCTCGTCTTTCGTCGGAAACAGCGACTACCTCCAGGTTGGAGCCAACTCCATCTACGCCGGTGGAAACGCTCACCCGACCTACAACTTCAACACGGGCAAGTACTACTTCATCACCGACCGACTCCGCGTTGAGCTGACCGACAACAACGGCAACTCTTGGAACATCAGCGAAGGTGACACTGGGTACTACCCATACAGCGCAAACGATCCGAACGAGGGCGTTGGCGATGTCGGCACCTACCAAGGTGGCGCAGGTGGTGTTCCCCAGTGGGACTGCAACTACTACGGCATTGACTACGGGCCCAACCGCGTTGGGACCACGGGTTACTACGGCTACGGCCAGACCGGTGTCTACTGGTACTTTACCGGCAACAGCGGAAGCTACCCGAACTACTACAACAAGCCCGCTCAGTTCGGGTTTGATTGGGAGAGCATCGAGGGCGTGACCCCCACCGGATCCTACGCGTACTATCCCTACCACTACTGGGGCTTCGGCACCTACTCGTGGCAGGGATGGACCGGCGTGATGGCTCCTCCTGAGGGACTCGTTGGTACCTACAACTACAACGTCTGCTTGGATTACGCCTACTCGTACTACATGAACAGCGGACAAGGTGCTCGAGTGACCTTCCCAATCGTGGACATTTCGGCCAGCAACCTGACCAGTGCAACGCTGTACATCGACGTGCTCCACAACCGCGCAAACAACTACCAGGACCGATACGAGTTCGTGGCCCGCAGCGGCAACGATCCCTCCGACCTTGGTGACTACAAGCGTGAGTCCGGCACGCCCTTGTTCAAGGACGGCACCATCAACGGCGCCGATACAGGTGTGGAAATCGGTGGCGACTTCGCTGCCGGTCACCTCGATACCGTCGAGATCAACAGCCCCAACGATGCTGGAATCATCGTGACGGGCTCCACCATGGCAAGTGCCGATGACGTGACCGTCAACGGTGGCGATTACGGTGTTCTCGTCGCCAACGGTGCAGCCGGAAGCATGGACCTCACCAACATGGACCTGGATTCGCAGACGGTCGCTGGTATGTATTACGTCAAGGACTTTGGCGGCGACTTTACCGGTACCGTGAGCAACAGTGCCGGTGCTGCCATGAAGTTCGGACCAAGCACGACGAAGGACCTGTCGTACGACACGGTCGACTTCACCGGGAACAACGTTGGATTCGATCTTGCAGGAAGCGGTGGCTTCACCTTCGTCGATTCGACGATGGGAAGCACCGCGAACGACTTCAAGATCAGCGGATCCTCCGTGGTCGATTACATCGAAGGATCGGTGACCCCGTCCAGTGTGGACGTGACCGGATCTGGTGAATTCAACCGAATGCGTCACCTCGACGTGACCATGACCGCAGATCGAGGGTCTGGTGCTACCGGAGTGTCTGACGTGGTTGTTG
>DUHJ01000055.1 GCA_013330925.1 Candidatus Poseidoniaceae archaeon
ACGCGTCGAGAAGAACGGAGGGTGAACCGACGGCCGTCAGGTAGGGCTCGTACACGTAGCCCTTGACGCTGGACACGCCGTCCTCGAGAAGGTCCGCCACCAGGGATTGACCGTAACTTGTGTCCCACGTGAAGGAACGCCCGCCCGTGGACACCGCGGTTTCGGCGATGCTCCCGTTGACCCAATCAAAGGAGGGCCGGATGGCTCGCAGCAGGACGTCGTCGATGTGCAAGGCCCCCTCCACGGACGTGGCCACCACGTCCACATCGACCGTCACGCGCAACTGCACCGAATCGGCGTGCGGTCGGAACCGGGTCACGTCTGACCCCCACGACGTCGTCGTCGTCCGTTGAGCCGACGTGTTGCTTGACAGGACCTGACCTTGAGCGTCGAGGCCTTCGACGGTGACCTGGAAGAACCCGTGAGCGGTCCCTGAGCGGCGGCCGTGGCTCAGCGCCAACCACGCGTGGTCCTCCAAGCCCTCAGGGACGTCGAAGGTCTGGCTGAGGCTGGCCGTGGAAGAACCGGCCATCGAGAGGGGTTGACAGGCCCCCAAAATGGCGCGATGGAGGGCGGTGATCTCCCAATCCGAAAGGGCGGAAGACCAGACGCTGACCTCGTCGATCATGCCTTCGAAGTAGGTGCTGCCCGCGCGGTTTACCCCCATGCGGTAGCGCTCGATCTCGTTCACGGCCCCGGCGGGTTGTTGATGCGTGTTCACCAAGACGCCGTCGAAGTACTGACGCACGTCACCGCCGTCGAAGACCGTGACGAGGTGCATCCATCGTTGGGCATCGATGGCCCCAAAGGCGTGGGTCTGGTTGTTGTGAAGACGCCATTCGCCGTTGAAGGAGGCATGCTGGAAGGAAGCGTTCGCGCCAGCGTTGTTGGACACGGCGAAGCTCGTCGCGTAGTCCGGTAGGCCGGTCGTGTTGGCCCACACCCACTGGCTGACGGTGAAATTGCCCTCCCAATCGGTGACGTCCACGTCGAGGTAATCGTCGACGCCGTCGAACCAGAGGCAACCGCCGTCCACGCAAGAGCGCCAATTCGTCGCGTTCATGCCAAATGCGGTCAAATCCGCCCCACCCACGGCATCGGCGACGGTGCTCCCTGAGCCGTCCTCGAACGACCACCGATGTTCCAAGGTGCCTTCCGAGGGCATCCAATCGCCTGCGACCACGAAAGCCGAAGGTGGGACCGGGGTCTTGCTCAAGTTGGACGTGGACCAAGCCAGTTTCAGACCATGCGGACCTCCGCCCTGGTAAAACTCGACCCGAAGGTCGTGAAGCCCTGCGTCGAGGTCCGTCCAACCCGTTCGTTCCACCATCCCGTGCATGCCGTGGTTGGTGACGACGCTGTCGCCGTCGATCCACAACTCCGTCCCGTCATCGCTGGTCAGGTGAAAGGTCCAATTGTCGGTCCAAGGCACGTCGATGAGACCCGAGAATCGGGCGCCCCAATCGTGCTTGAAGCGGTCGTCCAACCCCGGATAGGGTTGTCCGGATGACCCGTAATCGAGATCGACCTCCACGCGGGCATGGTCCGGTTCGCGATCGATGAGGACGGGCATGGCCCCGGAGGGGATCGTGACCCCGGCTTGGTTGTCGAAGAACTCCCCGTGCAAACCGGCCGTCCCGTTGCCGGGAAATTGGCTGCAGTTGGCCGCGACGTCGAGGGCCATCGCTCCGGCCCCGCCGCGTTTCACGTCGCTCCACGTCCAAGCGAAGGTCTCACCAGGTCCCGGCGAGCCTGCGCTTGCGTCCCAGAATTTTCGGCCGCTGGTGGTCGCTGCATCCGCGGTTTCGAAGCCCTGATTCGGCAGGAAGTTCTGGCTCCACGAACCGTCGTTGCTTCCCCAAGAGGCGTACCCCATCACGTTGGAAACGTTCGTGATGAACGTCGAGGTTTCGTCGAACAGCACGTTGGCCTGATGGCTCTGGTTGAGGCTGGTGTTGGCCACGTACAGGTCGTCGTTCCAGAACTTGTACCCAGAACCGTTGCGGTTGGTGGCAAGATCCAGCACGTAGTCGCCCCGTTCACCAAGGCTGGCGTTGGCTTTCTCGATCAGCCCCAAGGCGGTGTCCACCGTGTACCCGGTCAACCGGGTCACGAGGAAGAAACCCTGCTCGTCGCGGCTGAACCGTTCCATGGATCCTCCGGACAAGGGACCGTAGCTGTGGGCGTCCCACCAATCCTGACCGATGCTTTGGTTGTAGGTCCCGCCCACCAAGGAGATCTCTTGATCGAAACTTGCCTTGTTGTTGCCGCCGGAGACCCTGAGCGGGACGCCCTTTGTGGTCACCAGGTAATTCAGCGAATCCGAGGTGTTGCGGTCGAGCAACATGGCGCGAAACGGATCCTCGAAGTGGGTTTGGAAGGCCTCGCGGTTGATCGTTTCCGAGGTCGGCACGTCGCTTCCGTTGAACACAAAGATGCGGTCTTCGCTGATGTTTCGTGCCGCGACGAAGGCCCAACCGATGGTTCGGCTTGCCTCGGAATTGTTGTTGATGAGTACCCCCACGTCGCTGTAATCCAAGACCGTGAGCAAGTCAAACTGGCCCGGCACGGCCACGTCAACCCAGGGCGTCTGGTTCCAGACGTCGGACGACGTCGTGGCTTGAAAGCCTGAAAACAGGGCCGTGAGGCTTGA
>DUHJ01000175.1 GCA_013330925.1 Candidatus Poseidoniaceae archaeon
TCGAGGTCGTCGTCATCGTCGTCGTCGCCAAAGAGGTCGTCGTCATCGCCGTCATCGTCGCCAAAGAGGCCGTCCTCGTCGGATTCGTCCACGACGTCCTCGCCTTCGTCGACGTCCCCGAAGAGGTCGTCGTCCTCGTCGTAGTCGTCCCCGGAAAAGGAGGTCCCGAAGAGGTCCACCACGTCTGGAAGAACGCCCTTGCGGGAGAGGTACATGGCCTGAGTTTTGGTGTAGCGGTGCTTCACGTCGGCTTTGCTGTCCTGGAAGTCCCAGGGCCAGACGATGATCAGGTCCCCTTCACGAACCCATTGGCGGCGACGCATCTTCCCGGGAATGCGGGCAAGGCGCATTTCACCGTCTGCGCAGAGGACGTTGACCCGGCGACCACCAAGGATTTGTTCGGCCAAAGCGAACATCTCGTTGACCTTCGAATTGGGCATTTTGACGCGGATGCGACCGACGCTGGTCTCACCTTCAGGGGACTCAAGCCGAGCGAGCTCTTCCTCGTCGACTTTCTCCTCACGTCGTCGTCCCATTGCCTTCGCCCGATTCAGCGAGCGGACGACCCCTCTTCAATCCCACCGCAGGGGAGGACTCAACGGAGCAAAGCCGCGGCGGCGTCTCGGCAGACCTCGATGAGGGGGTCGCCCCAGACGCCGAAGCCCACGGTTCCCACCAAGCAGAGCATGATGGCGATGGTGGTGAAGACCGTGCGAGGCACCGGTCGGTCACGGCCAACGGCCGGAGCGTCGAAGAACATGACCACGCCAATGCGCAGGTAGTAAAACACGGAGATGGCGCTGTTGAGCACCATGAGGAGGGCAAGCGACCAGACCCAATGCAGGTCCATACCAAACACGCTCACGGTGGCGCTGCTGCTGGCGACGTCAACGGCTGCGACCTTGACGATCCCCATGATGACGAGCAGCTTCGAGAGGAAGCCCGAGAGGGGCGGCACACCGGCCAAACTGAGCATGAACACGAACATCGTCACCGCAAGGAGCGGGGAACGCTTGCCAAGGCCGGAAAGCGTCCGGTCGTCGCGGACCTCGCCTTCGTGCTCGAGCAAGCCGATGACGAGGAAAGCGCCCATCTTGAAGGCCACAAGGACCACGAGATGGAACAGCAGGGCGGTCAACACGGCTTCAGATGCAGCTTCAGCCGCGCCGTCCAGGGACGTGTCGCCGAGGTTCCAAACGCCGACCGCGGTCAACGCGGCCATCATGTAACCTGCGTGGGCGACCGAGGAGTAAGCCAGCATGCGCTTGGGGTTCTTGCTTCCAAGGGCAGCGAGGTTTCCCCACGTCATGGTGATCGCCGCGAGCACACCGAGGAGCACCAGCCAGACGGCACTGCCTTCGGTGCCTTCGGGAAGGGTGATGACGAGAAGGATGCGGAAGAGTCCGACCATGCCCATGGCCTTGCTTGCGGTGGCGAGAAGACCAGCGAAGGGCGAGGAGGCCCCGGCGTATGCATCGGGTGCAGCGAAGTGGAACGGAGCCGCACTGACCTTGAACCCAAACCCAACGAGCATCAAGCCAAGCGCCACGTACGGCAAGATTTCCTGACCGATGTTGGCCCATGCCATGGCGAGTGCGTCCACCTGAAGTGTGCCGGCCCAGAGGTAGAGCAGGGAGAGACCGTACAGACCGACGCCGGACGAAGCCGAGCCGACCATGAAGTACTTCATGCCGCCTTCGGAACCGAACTTCGACTCTTTGTTGAAGGCCACCAGAATGTAACTGGAGAAACCAGCGAGCTCCAGACCGACGAACAGCACGAAGAGGTTCTCCGCGAGGGCGACGGTGGTCATGCCCAAGGCGCAGGTCAGCAGCAGGATGTGGAGGTCGGCTTGCCTTCGGTTGTTGTACAGCGCCGAGAGGCTACGGACGTCCTTTGCAGGCGTGGAACGGTAGCGATCGTTGGACGCGAGGGCCACCAGGAACAGGGCCCCGATGAACAGGGCCTCCATCAGGCGGCTGAACGGCGTCGCAGCAAGAATTCGAACGCTGTCATCGCCGACGGCATGGACCAGCACTTCCTGTGTGGTGTGGTCCCACGTGGTCAACAAGTCGTTGATGAGCAGCACCAAGGCCGTAAGCAGAGTAATGACCGAGATGAAACCCGGCAGATCAGAACGACCGGTCAGGGAATACCGTTCACCGCCGAAGAACCACGGAAGGCGCACTTGGGTCCCGGGAACACGGAAGGTCCCACGGCCAAGGTTGGGCACGACGATCATCAGCACAAGGCCGATGGCCAGGACCGTTTCGGCGGCAAAGTAGCCGAAGAATCCTTCCGAAAAGGGCTCGACGCGAAGCAGACTGCTCATTTCAGGCACCTCCAAACAGGGCAGCGAAAATCGTCTGCGTGTACGCGTCCATCATGTCGAGCGCAAGGAAGGGGAAAATCCCGAACACGATGGTGGCCACCGCGAGGATGAGCATGGCCACCTTTTCCGACTGGTCGAGGTCAGGGACAGGCTTGCCTTCGAGGGACGCAGGGGGCTGGGTTTCCTCGCCGCCTTCGAAAATGGTGCGCTGCATGGACCACAGGTAGTAGGCCGCCGTGATGGCCAACGCCAGACCTGGGCCGAGGATCCACCATCCAAAGGTGGCCCAATACGCCACCAGCAGAAGGAATTCAGCCACAAAGCCGGCCAGCAGAGGCAAGCCAAGGCTGGCCATCCAACCGAACATCATCGACGTGGCGATCCACGGAGAATGCTTGGCCATGCCTCGCATGGCTCCGATTTCCATGCTGTGGTAATGGTGCTTGAAGGCGCCACACACGGCGAAGAGCATCGGGGAGATGATGCCGTGCGCGAACATCATGAACAGCGCAGCGGCGTACCCGATGGGCTGTTGACTGGCGATGCCGAGCAAGATGACACCCATGTGGGAGACCGAGGAGTATGCGACCATTTTCTTCAGGTTGGTTTGGCCAAGGCAGACGATGGCGCCGTAGACCAGGGACACGAATCCGAAGATCATGATGGCGAACTGGAAGGTTTCCACGGCATGTGGGAAGAGCGCGATGGGGATGCGGAACATGCCGTATGCGCCCATCTTCAGCATCACACCGGCCAGCAGCATCGAACCCCCGGTCGGCGCCTGCACGTGAGCGTCAGGCAGCCAGGTGTGGAAGGGTGCAGCGGGGAGCTTCACGAGGAAACCGAGCATCAGCATCACGAACAAGACGCTCTGCATGGTCTTCCCGAGGAAGATGCCTCCGTCTGCGTGGACCGCATTGGCCGCGTTCGTCATGGCCACCAAGTCGAAACTGCGACCGGTGAAGTCACCGGCTGCATCTGTGGAAGCCGGGTCTTGCAGGAAGTAGACCGTGATGAGGCCAAGCAGCATCACGACCGAGGCCGTGAAGGTGTAGATGAAGAACTTCTGAGCGGCGTATCGGCGCTCCTTGCCGCCCCACTTGAGGATGAGGAAAAACATCGGGATGAGGGTCAATTCCCAGAAGATGTAGAACATGAAGAGGTCGAGGCTGACGAACACACCGATCAACGTCCCGCCCATCAAAAGCAGGAGCGGGTGGTAGACGGCGCCCTTCTTTTCGTTCCACGTTGCGATTTGGGTGACCGGCATCAGGAAGGCCGTCAACCACACCATCGGGAAGGAGAGGGCGTCAAGGCCAACGTGCCACGTGACGCCAAGGCTCTCGATCCATGGGTACTGGAATTCGAGCACGTACTCGTTGAACCCGATGGTCAACCAATCGATGTCCCCGAGGTAGCCCACGGCCAAAGCAGTGGTGACCACAAAGAGGATCATCGAGATGACGAAGGTCACCAAGCGCATCGCCGAGGTGGTTTGCGGTCGCAGGGAGGCTGGCATCAAGCCAAGCAGACCCAACAGCATGAGGCTGACGACCAACGGCAAGCCGACGAGCACGGTGCTGATCACGTCCATCAGGCCACCCCCCAGAGGATCACGGCGATGAGCAGCGTCCCGAGCGCGGCCATCATGATGTAATCACGCGCGGAACCGGTGGTCAAGCGACGCACTTGCGACGAAGTCGCTTGGCTGCCGGACTCGATGCCCTTGATGGCTCCGTCAACTACGCGCCGGTCAAAGGTCGCGGCAAGGATCGAGAACCCAGCCACGAGTTTCTCGCACGCAGCATCGTACCAGGCGTCGAAGTAGAGGCGCTCCTCGAGTGCGGTTGCCAGTGCAGAGTCGGCGAGGCTGCTGTTGTCGAAGTGGCGGCGGGCGTTGACGCGCTCTGAGAGGTTGATGAAAGGCTGAATCCATGCTTTGGCCTTCTGGCCCTCGTCAAGGGCACCGCCGTGCAGCGCCATGGCGACCATGGGCCCGACCACCAAAGAGAGCGTGATGGCGATGTAGGTCAAGACCAGAAGGTAGCCTGCGCCCGGGTTGACGAAGACGTGGTCCATCTCGTACAGGAAGCCGTCGAGGAGGTTCATGTCGAGGTCTTTGCCCGTGTAACCGAGGTACTTGGTGACCTTCATCGACGCGAAGACGATGCCACCGAGGCTCATTGGAATCAGCACGAGCAAGGGGATGGGGATCCACGGCGTCTGCTCGTGAACGTGGGCCGCGACTTCGGTCTTGGGCTTGCCCGCGAAGGTCATGAACCACATGCGGGACATGTAGAAGCCCGTCATGCCGGCGGTGATGAGCACCAGGAAGGCCGGGAGAAGGAAGCGGGGGTCGTGCTCGACGGCCACGCGCCAGGTGTTGGCAATGATGCCTTCCTTGGACCAGAAGCCGCCGATGAGCGGCAGGCCGATGATGGACGCTGAGCCGACCAACATCGCGGTCGCCGTGATGGGCAAGCGCGAGGCGAGGCCGCCCATGTTGGCCATGGACTGTGCATCGAAATCGTCGTGGTCGTCGTGCGGTTGGTGGTCGTCCTCACCATGGTCGTCGTGGTGGTGATGCACCTCGTGATGCGCATGGTGCATCTCGTGGATGACCGAACCGCTGGCCATGAAGAGCATGCCCTTGGCCATGGCGTGGTTGAACAGGTGGAAGAGGGCGGCCCCGAAGGCAACGATGACGATCGTCTTGTTCTTGTCGTACCCCGCATAGCTTGGGTCGTGCCAGTTCAGGGCATTGGCAAGGAAGAGGGCGGCACCAAGGCCGGTGAAGATGTAGGCCAGCTGGCTCATCGTTGAGTACGCAAGGACCTTCTTCAGGTCCATTTGCACGAAGGCGATGAGCGCCGCCATGCAGGCGGTGATGCCACCGACGAGGGCGATGATGAAGGCCAGATCGGTGAAGGCTCCGTGCATGGCCTCAGCGGCGAAGATGGGGAACATGCGGGCCACGAGGTAGAGGCCGGCGTTGACCATCGTTGCCGCGTGGATGAGGGCGGAGACGGGCGTCGGGCCTTCCATGGCGTCAGGCAGCCAAACGTGGAGGGGGAACTGGGCGGACTTTCCGACCGCGCCGATGAACATGAAGCCCAGAGCGAGTTGCAGGGCGCCGCTCTTGCCAGCGTCCGCGATGGACTGCAGGTGACCGCCGTCGAACACGACGGCGTAGGACAAGGCATCCGTGCCGGCCGCGTAGGGCTGGAAGAGGTTCCAAAGCATCGCGAGGCCGATGACAAGGAACACGTCGCCCACACGCGTGGTCAGGAAGGCCTTCTTGGCCGCATAAGCCGCCGAGGGACGCTCGTAGTAGAAACCGATGAGGAGGTAAGAACACAGCCCCATCAACTCCCAGAAGATGAACAGCCACAGGAAGGAATCGGAGAGCACCATGCCGAGCATACCGGAACAAAACAGCACGAACTCCGCGTAGAAACGGTGGTTGCGGTTGTCGTTGATCGGATCGGTGTTCATGTAACCGATGCTGAAGATGTTGATCAACAGGCACAGGAAACTGGCCACGAAGAGGAGCATGATCGTGGTGTGGTCCACGTAAAAGCCGAAATCAAGCGTCATCGCTTGGATGCTCCCAGTGGCGGCGTCATGCCAGCCGAAGTTCACCCAGTGGAACAGCGTGGAGGTGTCCGAAACGGTGTTCTCACCGATGAACCTCCCGATGAGCATCAGGGAACACACCAGGCTCGCGGCCATGACGGGAAGGGCCACCAGGCCGCCTTCCTTCATCGTCCCCTTCCACCAGTCCTGTCCGTTGAACAGGCGACCGAGGAGGAGGATGACCGGGAAGGCCAACATCGGAAGCAGGATGATGAGCAAGGCATAGTCGGGCACCACAAGGCCCGATGCGTAGGAATCTCCGGCCATGGTCTCACCTCAGTGTTTCAGAAGCTCGACCTCATCGAGCGAGATGGTCTGATGTTGATTGTACATCGACAGGAGGATGGCAAGGCCAATCGCCACTTCAGCGGCGGCGATGGCGATGGCGAAGACAGTGTAGATCCACCCGGTCACGTCACCGTGGTGCACCGCGGCGGCAGCGAACTGAAGGTTGGCGGCGTTGAGCATCAGCTCGAAGCACATCAGGACGATGATCGCGTTCTTTCGGGTGAACGCACCCCACAGCCCCATGACGAAGAGCATCGCAGAAAGGCCGCTGACGAACAGGGGGTCGATCATTCCTCCTCACCTCCAGGCAAGGCAGCCTCGTGCTGCAAGAGCAGGTTGTGCAATTCAGGCAGGTCGATTTGCCCGGTGCCGTTGACGTCCAAGGTGCGCATCAGGGCGTCAACGTCGCGGAATGGAAGGTCGTCGATGCCCGCCTGACGGAGGGCGGCTTCGAATTCCATGGCGTCGAGGGTCCCCGAGCCGTCGCGGTCGAAGCCGGCAAAGAGTTGGACCACGCTCAACCCGCGAGCGGCGAGATGTGCGGCAAAGCGAGACAATTCGTCGCCGTCGAGGTTGGAGGTCGTCATGGCCTCAAGGGCAGCCACGTCGAGGTCGGCTTCCTGCCAGAGCAGGTTTTCGAGGCGCTCGTCGCGGACGAGGTAGGCGGCACCGATCATGGCGACGGCGAGAAGCACACCGAGCAAGGCCAAGGGCAGCGACCAGGCGCCGAACATGGCGTCGGAAAGCATCGGCGTGTCGAGGGTCGCGTCGCTCGGGTTGGCCCAAATCGCCTCGTCGGCGAGCACGCCGAGCAGCACGAACAGGAGGGCGAGGAGACCCAACCGCGTGGTGATGGAGGTGAGCCTCATTCGAAGTCCTCCTCGAGGATTTGACGGCGCGTCAGCATGATGCCGAAGAGCACCACCAACCCGACGCTCGCGATGTAGACGAGGATCTGGATGGCAGCAAGAAATTCAGCACCAAGCAGGATGAAAATTCCCGCAATCGCGAGGAAAGCGAAGATGACGAAGAGCATGGAGTGGGCCACTTTCTGGGCCTTGATGAGCCCATAGGAACCGGCGAGCGCAGCCGTTGCGAAGAAAAAGAACACCGCGGTTTCCGCGGCTGCGCCCAGGTCCATCTCAAGCACCCTCCTCTGCGGCCTTCTTGGCGGCGCGAGCGGCCGCCTTGGCACGCTTGTCGCGCTCCTTGTTGGCGCGCTTGGCGAGTTCTGCGTCCACCACTTCTTGGTGCACAGACGGCAGAACGCGGGTCCTCGATGCGTCAAACCAGAGGTCTTGACGGGAGAATCCGGACATGCCGTCGTACTCGTTGGTCATGAAGAACGAGGTGAAGCCGCAGGCTTCCATGCACAAGCCGCAGAACATGCAACGGCCCAAATCAATGCGGCCGGAGACGATTTGGTCGTCGGCGGTGTGAACGCCCTCTCGGCCCATCACTTCCTCTTCGCCGGAATCGTTCCAGCGGACGGTCACGGTGTCGCCAGAGAGGTCGAGGACCTCCCCGAAGCGCCATGATTCTGGCGCGTCGTCGTGGGCGGTAGCGAGGTTGAACGCCGCCTGTTCTTCGGCGACGCCTTCGATTTCAACGGCAGCCCAGCCGCCGACTTCAAGTTCGGCTCCGAAGCCTTCGTGCTCACCGTCGGCGCTGTCGAGCACGTCGACGCGGAGTTCGGTGGTCATGTGGAGGCAGTCGTTGGGGCAGGCGCTCACGCAGAGCTTGCACGCCGTGCAGGTTTCCCAAATCACGCCGATGCGGCCGTTGTAATTCCCGGGAACGAAGAGCCACGGCTCCATGTCCTCGAGACGTTCGTAGGGATAGAGGATGGTCTGAGGGCGCCAGACCGAGGGCACCAGGTCGCTTGCTTCGCGGTCCGGAGCATATTGGTGGGCGTGCTTGGAGACGTCGTTGAAGTTCACGTTGGCCTCCACGCGGGCCTTGCTGCCTTCGTCGAGCACCTGAGGCGAGAGGGTGTTGTGGTACCCACCCGAGAAGCGCTTCCCGATGATGGGGAAGGTGCGCAAGGCGGTGATCATCGTGATCTTGAACGGGTACCAGAAGAGGTTCCGGAAGTTGGGTTGTGCGTGCGGGTGCATGGGCATGGTTTCACCTCACTCCGTTCCTGGGACCACGGTCCCTGCGGGCTCAAGCGTCCGAACGTGGAACATACGCTCCGGACTCGCGTCCTTGTCCTCGTCGTTGAGGAGGTAGAAGAAGAGGCCGAGGCTGACCACGGTCACGAGGAGAGGCAAAGTCCACGCGAAGATGCCGAGGCCCCACGCGTTCCCGAGTCCTTCCTCAGCCACTCCGGCGGGGTCGTAGAGGAAAAGGCGGAACAAGACCGCCACGAGGAGGTTGATCACCGAGAGCGGCAGCAAGATGCGCCAGCCGAATTCGAGGATCTGGTCGGTGCGGATGCGGAGCAGGGCAACACGAGCCCAGACGAAGACCACGGCGAAGACGAGCCACGCCTTGAGCAGCACCCAGATGATGCTGGTGCTGGCGAGGCCGAGGATCGGCACGCCGCCCCACACGCCCGAGAAGGGCGCGTGCCATCCGCCGAGGAAAAAGTGGGCGAAGAGGATGCACGCGGCGTAGGTGCGCATGTACTCGGCCGCGAAGAGAAGACCGAAGCGCATGCCGCCGTACTCGGTCCACCAGCCTTCGACCAGTTCTGCTTCAGCTTCGGGCATGTCGAAGGGGATGCGCTCGACTTCAGCGAGCATCGAGATGAGGAAGAGGGCGCCACCAAGGGGCAGCAAGAAGAGGTTCCATGCACCAGATTGGCCTTGGAAGGTCACGATTTCAACGAAGTTGAACGAACCGGACACCACACACACCGAGAGCACGGTCAGCAGCAACGGAATCTCGTAGGACGTCAGTTGGACGGCGGAACGAATGCCGCCGATGAGGGTGTACTTGTTGTTGGAGGCCCAACCGCCAAAGAAAACGCCGATGGGCGCGATGCCGAAGACGGCCATCGCGAAGAGAACGCTGAGTTCGGGATTCGCGCCGTAAATGCCGGCACCCATGGGAATGAGGCCGAGGATCAACACGGTGGAGGAGATCACGAGGTACGGCGCGACCTCGAAGACGAGTTTGTCGGCCCGTTCGGGCACCATGTGTTCCTTGATGAGGAACTTCATGCCGTCCGCGATGTTCTGAAAGAAACCAGGGAAGATGGCGAAACCCATCCAGGAACGGTTGTTCACACGGTCCACGGTGGGGCGGTTCGGGTCGTGGTTGCCAAAGCGAGCGTTGAGCCATCGGTTCACTGCGCCGATGGGCTTGCCGATTAAGGGAACCATGTCCCACCATGCGCCTGCCGTGGTTCCGTTCTCGCCGATCCACAGGGACCGAAGCGACGTCATGGCGCCACGTCGGTCCATCATGCGGCCGAGTTGCTTGCGCTCGATCCAGAGGATCATGAACATCGAGAGCATGATGGCTGCAAAGCCGACCAAGGACGTGATGAGGGCGCCCGTGAAGGCCGCGATGGCTTCGGCTTGTCCCTCGAGGGGGGTGCCGGCAAGCAGGTTGACGATGGCCCCGCCGAGGTCATCGTACACAAGGGAACGAACGGTTGGAAGCTCCATGGCGAATCACCTCAGCGGTCGGTCTCCCCGATGCACGGATCGAAACTGCCCATGATGGCAGGGATGTCGGCCACCTTGTAGCCGATCATCGTCTCCGCCACGAAGGGGATGGTGATGAACATCGGCGAGCGAATAGAGAGGCGGTAGGGATTCTTCCCGCGGCCTTCGCCGCCACCGTGGATGTAGAACTGGCTGGCGCCGCGGGTGCATTCGTAGTTGCTGAATCCGGTGGCGCCCGCAGGAGCACGGGTTGGGGCTTTGGCGAGGATCATTTCGTCGCCGTTTGCGTAGGTGGTGTTCTTGCCGCCGGGGATCTTCTCGATGGCGTCAAGGATCATGCGGCACGACATGCGCATCTCTTCCATGCGAACGCGGTAGCGGTCGTAGCAATCGCTGCCCTTCACGCTGGTCGGCTTCTCCACGGCAGGCTCCCAATCCAGTTGGTCGTAGACCGAATAGGGGTGGGACCAGCGGACGTCGTAGTTGACGCCGGAGGCACGGACGTTGGGGCCGGAGACGCCGGCCTCGACCATATTCTCGGCGGTGGCGTAGCCGACACCCTGCAAACGAACGAGGAAGATGGTCGACTCGTCGAGCAGCATTTCGTACTCGTCGATGCGCTTCTCAAACAACTTCACCTTGGCGATGAGGCGGTCGGACCAGCCGGGAGGGATGTCACGCTTGACGCCGCCGATGCGGGGGTAGTTGTAGTGCATGCGGGAGCCACCGAGTTCCTGAAGCAGGTCAAGGAACATCTCGCGCTCGCGAAGGGCCCACGTCATGATGGTCAGGTTTCCGACGTCGGGGCCGTACGCACCGAGCCACATCAGGTGGCTGGCGATGCGCTGGCACTCGGCGGAAATGCAGCGAATGTACTCTGCGCGCTCGGGCACTTCGACCTCAAGCAGGTCCTCGGCCGCGTAGATGTACGAGTTCGACCAGGTCATGGCCGACACGTAGCACAAGCGGTCGCAGTACGGCGTGACTTGCGTAAAGTCGCGTGCTTCGGCGATCTTCTCGACGCCGCGGTGAATGTAACCCAATTCTGCTTCGGCGTCGACGACGGTTTCACCGTCGACCTGAACGCGGAGCGTCCAGAGGCCGTGCGTCATGGGGTGCTGGGGGCCCATCGTAATCCACATCTTTGCCATGATGACACCTCCTCACTTGACCCGGCCCTCGTCGACCGGCTTGCGGACGAAGCCTTGGGCGTCGTCGTACATTTCGTTGAAATCGTGGTAGCGGATCTTGTGCTGCTTTTGCAGCGGATGGAATCCTTCAGGGCTGTCGTGGGGGTTCAGCACACGGAACATGTTGTCGTGGCCGTCGAACTTGATGCCCACGAGGTCCCACGTTTCCTTCTCGTTCCAATCGGCGCCTCGCCACACGGACTGAACGCTCGGGACGCGCGGGTCGTCGCCTTGAGGAAGGGGGACGAGCATCTCGATTTCCAAGGGCATATCCTTGCCCACCAAGTCGCCTGCAACGAGCACGTGAGACGTGTTTGGCTCAGGGTTGCTGACCGGCATGCGCTGGAGGTGGTATGCGACTTCCCAACCGCGGTTTTCGTCGCCTTCTGGGAAGTGCGTCCCGGTGACCATGGAGCAGTAGTTCACGCCCATGTCGTGCTTGAGGCCTTTGGCCACGGTGAGCACGTGCGTCGCTGGCACAGTAAGGCGGAGGAAGGCGAAGCCGTGTCCTGCGCTGTGGCTGACGGCTTCGGCGACCACGCCGAGGGCGGACCATGCCTCTTCGGCGGCAGAGACGCTGGCGGCCACGGCCGCTGCGTTCTGTTCGGCACTGATGCTCATGCCCATGCTCAGTCCTCCCCCACGATGAGCGGCTTCTCGCCGGCTCGACCGGCGTCAGGTGCGCCGCCGATGCGGATGATCTTCTCACGCAACAGGCCGAAGCCGTCGATGAGCGCCTCAGGACGAGGCGGGCATCCGGGGATGTAAACGTCGACGGGAATGACCGTGTCGACGCCTTCGAGGATGTTGTACGATTGGAAGTAGGGTCCGCCTGAGATGGCGCACTCGCCCATCGCGATGCAGTACTTGGGCTCGGGCATCTGCTCCCAGAGGCGCACGATGGGGTCAGCGAACTTCTTGGACACCGGCCCGTTGACGAGCAACACGTCGCTTTGGCGGGGCGAAGAGCGGAAGATCACGCCAAAGCGCTCAGCGTCGAAGCGGGGGATGGCGGACGCAGCCATTTCGATGGCGCAGCACTTGATGCCCAAGTGGAGGGTGAACAGGGATTTGCGCCCTGCCCAGTTGAAGAATCGGCCTGCGAGGACCGACAAAAATTGCTTGAGACGCGTGGCCTTGAGCGATTCGTCGGTCACGTCACCGACGAAATCGAGCAGGGCTGAGCTGTTGAAAGCGGCGTAGTTCTGTCCTGGTTCGCTCATGCCTTCACCTCAGATGTAGATGCGCCCGCGCTTGCGGAACACGTGCCAGACGCCGAGCGTCATGATGGAAAAGAACGCGGCCAACACGAGGAGGCGGCTGATGGCGGTCTCAAGATCGCCGTCCGTGGTGGCGGTGGCGTCGTTGATGACAAAGCCACCCAAGGCCATGAACATGAACGCGACGTCGAACACGAGGAAGATCAGCGCATACCAATAGTACTGGAAGTGAAACTGAATCATCGCGTCGCCAACGGGTTCGGATCCGCACTCGTAGGTGGAAAGGCGACGCGGGTACAGGCTGTGGTCGGCTTCGTAGCCGTCCAGCAAGTACGACGTGGTCTTGTGCGGCTGGGAGCGGTCGGTCCTCGGTCGGACGAAGTACGAGGTCAGGAAAGCGCCAAAGGGCACCAGAAAGCCAACGAGCGTCATCAATCCGACGGCAAGGTAGGCATCGGTCACCGTGGTCACGTCGGTCATGTTGAGACCCCACAGGAAGGCATACGCTCCCTTGCTTCGTCCACCTGTGGTCCCTCCATAAGCGTTCCCGATTCGCTTGATTTTTCGCACGCCCTACAAGGGACACGTCGCCCCTGCCAGCAGGCCGGGATGATGCGGTCGATTCGAGCCTCAATCGGGTTCAGGCTTGAGCGTGGAAGAACCGCGCCCACGAAGCCTGCAAGGAGTCGTGTTGCCTGCCGGTGAGTTTGAACACGGTGTAGACTATGGACACGATGGGGGCGAAAGAACCTGGGAGGATGAGCAGCATTGCGAATGCTCCTGCCGTCTTGGCAATGAGGGCGCCTCCGATGGAGAGCGCAAATCCAGCGGCCGGGACCACAATGAACCCAAGGAAGATTCAGAGGAGGGTGCTGCCGATGCTTCTGTACGGTGTTTCATGGCCGGTCATGGTCGAGGGACTCAAGCCCGCCCTCACCCGTGACAGCCGACGCTGGCTGCTCTGCTTTGCGAAGCGCTGTATCCTTGCGTGCGGCGAGCATCGGCCCTGTTGCACGGGCCATCACGCCCAAGGCGACCACAAGCAGGAAAATCGTCCCAATGTTCGTGACGCTTTGAGCGGTGAGGCCGAGGCCCAAGAAGCCGGAATCGGGGGTCCCGATGACGGACAGCTCCACGTTTTCTCGGGTGAACACGCCGCCGTCCTTCGGTTCGACCGAGAGGGTAAAGCGGAATTCGTCTTCGATGGTGGCACCGTAGGGTGGGCGAACGTCAACCATGACCAAGAGCACTTCACCAGGTTGGAGCAAACACATCAGGTCGCCTTCCTCGATGCGGCAATCCCCCGTGCCGTCGTCTTCGATGTCCACCGTCCATCCGCGTTCTCCTGCAGAGGCAAAGATGCGCGCGTCTGTGGGGACGTTGCCGTTGTTGACAACGCCGATCTCGAAGGTCGCTTTGTCGGGGAAGGACACGTTGAGTTGAGTGGGGGTCGACGTCAGGTCAAACCCGAGGTCTTCGATGATCCGCACGTCGAGGACCACGGAGACGCGCCCGTCGCGGTTTGCGGTGTTGTTTTCGCTCAACACGGTGATGTCGAGGGCGCCGCCGTCACCGGTTTCCGCGCCTTGATTGACGGTGATGACCACTTCGACGAGGACCTCATAGGGTCGAACCTCGTAGTTCTCAAGGTTCTCCGTAAGGCCTGCGTTGACCTGCGCCAATTGCGCTGCTTCTTCGGTTCGCTCAACGATGGGTTCTCCAGCGTCATCGAACATGAAGCGGGACTCCGCAACGTTCCAAATGCCGTAGCCTTCTGGAATGAAAATCGGCCCGTCCACAGGTAGGCCGTAGACCAACACTTCACGGGTGGCGAGGCCTTCAAGGCCGGAGAAGTCGAAGACGGCCATGTCCATGCTCGCGTTGCCGGTGTTGCGGACCCAGAGGTCCACGCTCATCGCACCACCAGGTGGCAGTTCAACGCGTTGCGTGTCCCCAGAAAAGGCATCGGCGAGCCGAACGTCCATGCTGTAGACCTTGTCGAAGCGTTCAGCGATGAAGGTGACTTCCTTCTGGTTGTCCGGCAAACCGTCGCCGTCATCGTCCTGAGCGCCGTTGTGATCGAGGTTGATCACTCGCACCTTGATGTTCGTAGAATCGCGCTCTTCAACGCCCTCCACCTTGACCATCAAGGCCACGTCAAGGCTTCCTCGTGCGGGAACTTGAACCTCGATGATGGTCTGGTCTTGTTCGTCCACGAATCGGGTCGTCCACTCGCTCGGGGTTTGTGACATGACCACGCAGCGGAACGTGGCATCCACGTTCCCCTCGTTTTCAATGGTGATTGGGAAGCGGAGCCAAGCGTTGTACTGGCCGCGCTGGTTCGACACTGGAGCATCGAGATCCATGCCGTGGGATTCCGCGACCGTGGCCTGCACCGTTGCTTCATCGTACGTTGCCCCCCCCGAAGCCGGCAGGACGCTGACGAGGATCTCCACCTGCTCCGTCGCCAAGGCGTCCAAAGGAACGGTGACCGTCATGGTCACGTCCGCGCTGCGGTCGGAGGCATGTTTGGAGCCGAGGGAAATCGTGGTGACGTCGAAGGCCACAGTCCAGCCTCCGGGAGGTGCACTGGCGCTAATCCGGAAACTGTCCGCGCCGTTGCCGTTGTTGGTCACGCTGACCGTCGTGGTACGAGAGGTGCCGGGTTCGATGTTGGAAATCATGCTCTGTGGGATGGACACCGATGCGCCCCTGGTTTGTCCAAGGGTGATGCGCAATTCCACCTCACATGCCATGGTGCCTCCATCGCGGCCCTGAACAACCACCGTCGAGATGGAGTCCGCGTTCAGCGAATCGTCGGGTGCGATGTTGAGGGTGAAGGTGCGCTCATCGGAGGAGGTGTCGTAAGGAAGCAATCCTGAGGAAGCTCCCTCAACGCTGACCCAGGATGCCTTGGGGCCGGTCCGTGCGACGTTGATGTCCCACTCTGCGTTGCCGGTGTTTTCGAAGGTGACCTGAACCTGCCCTTGTTTCCCGGGGTCGACGCGGACGTTCGTCTTGGAGAGGCTGGCCTCGCAGGTGCGAAGTTCCGGCACCTCAAGCGAGATTTCTTCGGTGTCGCTGGCGTTCTGTGACGGGTCGTTCTGTACCGTAGCGGTGATGTCCCAGCAGAAGTCGTCCGCATCTTGCCCGTCGGGAACAGACGTGGACACGACGACCGATTCGGTTTCTTCGCTGGCCACGCTGACCGAGGACGGGTCAAAGGACACCGAAAAATCGTCAACGCCGGCGCACCCAGGGTCGTCGCGTTCCGTGGCAGAGAAGACCACCGTTGCTTCAGCACGGCCTGTGTTTTCGACTTCCATGTCCCACTCGACGGGGTCCTCTCCGGCCCAGGTCAAGTCCGCTGGACCATCGACGCGAAGATCGACGCCGTACAACACGCTGCCCGAGCCGTCACCCGCTTCGGTGGTCACGGTTTTTTCCTCGTTGGCCGGTTGGCCAGGAGGCTCTGGTGGCTCTGGTTGTTCGGTTGCAGCGGCCACCACGGTGGTGTCGCAATCGCCTTCGGCGGTTTGAGAGAGGGTGACGTTCATGGTCGTCTCTTCATAGCTTCCTGCGTCGATGGCGCCGGGAATTTGTTGAATCACAGACGAGTACTGACCGCATTCTTGGGTCTGGGCCTCGCTGGCCGAGAGTTGTACCGTGACCGGGTTGGATCCGGTGTTGTAGACCCGGACCGTATATTCTCCCGATTCTCCGGGGTTGACCGTGAGCGTCGAAGGAGAAACGGTCAGGACGATGCTGGCGTCTCGTCCGTCCGCCGCCGCGGGAGCGAGCAAAGGCGTGAGGCTCACGAGCATCAGCGAAATGAGGAGCACCGCGCGCGCCTTCGTGCCGGTCGGCGTCCCGCTCATGGCTTTCGGTGAAGTTCTTCCCATGAAAGACCTGCGCCTTGACGCGCCCTTCAAGCGTTCAAGAATTGAGAACGCGCCGTGCCGCATTTCGGGCAGGTTTCAGGCAGCGTGCATCCGGGCGTTCCGGCGAGATGGAACCGGGCGCCGCAAGTCGGGCAACCAAGCATGGGTCCAGCGATTTCGCCCCTGCATGCCCAACACGGCGCCGTGGGCAATTGGGCCGGTTGTGGCGTGGGTGCTGCCGCCAAGGCAGGTGCCTGAACGGGGGCTGCGCGGGGCACAACGGCCGGCTGGTTCAGCGCAGCCTGAGGCATTGGAAGCGGCAAGGCAGGAAGATCATCACTCGGCTTTGAAGCGCCCATGTGCCGCAAGACGAGCACGCCGGCCACCACCAGCAGGAGCACCAACCCGCCGACGATGGCGCTGACCGCGCCAGCGCCTTGCCCCTCATCGGACACGGTTCGCGGGGCGCTCACGGTCACTTCCGTATCGCCGTCCAAGCGAACGTTTTGCACCTCCAAGGTGAGCGGGACCTCGCCACCGAGGCCGCTCGTGTAGGTCAATCGAAGCACCCTCGAGGCTCCGGGGTCCAAGGTCACCGTGGACGCACCGTCAACGGCAACCTCCCAGCCGTCGGCCACGTCCACGATCACGCGTTCATCGAGCACGACGTTCCCGCTGTTGACCAAGGTCCAGGTGACGGTTCCATCGTCGCTCGCAGTGGCCGGCGTCACGCGGTCCAACGTGACCGCAATGCGGCGGTCTTCCCGGACCAGCATGGTCACTTCGTCCCGTTGTTCGAAACCGTCTCCGGTCATCACCAAGGAAAACGATGGCTCGGTGTTGGCAGGAAGGGAGGGCGGAAGCACCACCTCACATCCGACGATTTGGAATTCGCCCGCAGCGACCTCTGGAGGTGCGTCGCAGGAGCCGAACAAGCCTGAATCCAGATCGAGTTGAACCGCTGGCGACCATGGCGCTTCTCCGTCGTTGCCGACCAACCATTCGAAGCGAAGCGCTTCGCCGGTGGGATGGCTTCCTGAACCGAACGGTGTGGGGTACTCCGTGCCGTCTTCAAGCACGAGACGGTTGAAATTCAGCGAGGGCGCAGGCAATTGCTTCACCTCAAGCGCCGTGGTCCATGTGAAACGGCCTTGCGCATCGGTGAAGCGGATCTCCAAGGTTCCCGAACGTCCGTTGCCGTCACCGACCAACGTGTAGACGACGTCCTTGGTGTCCGTCCAACCGAGGGTGACCGACTCGGTGGAGGAGGTGATGCTCCATCCAGAAGGCAGCAGGAAACTTGGCGTCAAGTCGAGGTCCACGTTCCCCAAGTTTTCGAGGCTGAGGTACAACCCCACTGAGGCGTCCGGGCGGAGGGTGGGGAGGCTGGATTCCAGCGAGATGCCGACGTCGCGAACGGCCATCACTTGCATCGGGATTTCCAACGAGGTGGACACCGTCGGGTCGGTTTGAGAAATGGCCACCACGGTGACCGTTCGCTCGGCACCCGCCACGGTTTTCGCAGGTGGAGGAACGACCGTGACGTTGACCGCCCGTGAGGCAATTTTGTCCATCAGTCCCGTGGAACCTGAGGTGGCACCTGGCTCAGAGCCGAGGTTG
The DNA here is from genome assembly GCA_013330925.1 of Candidatus Poseidoniaceae archaeon. Lineage (GTDB taxonomy): Archaea > Thermoplasmatota > Poseidoniia > Poseidoniales > Poseidoniaceae > MGIIa-L3 > MGIIa-L3 sp11892u. Next base: position 17,785 of record DUHJ01000175.1, read on the forward strand.
TCGAAGCCAGCAGACCACCCGGTGGGCGATTCCAAAAACAGGTCGTAGCCAATGGGGCCGTTTCCATCGTTGGTCAAGGTGAATTGGAAGGTGGTCGGGTCGAGGGGGTGAACGGGGACCACGCTGTAATCCAAGGTGAACACCGCTTCAGGAAGCGGCGGCACCACAAGGGTCAGGTTGTAGGGATACGTGACCCCGTTGTCCACGTCCAAACCGGTCAGAGGAATGGTGTAGGTTCCCGGTGCCGGCCGGGCTTGGTGCACCACGGTGACGGTCACGAAATCTTCGCCGCGCCCTTCGAGCGAGAAATTGGCCAGCGTTAGACCCACGTACCAACCGGGCATGGAACCGTCGTTGAGACGTGTTGACTCCCCTGCTGCCAAGGAAGCATTGGTGCCGATGAGCGCCGTGTTGGTGAGGGTGATGTTCCACGAAGAGGTGGTCTGTGTGGAGGATTCGAGGCGCAGTTCTGGGTCAACAGCGGAGACCTTGACGCCGGGGGCACTGACGTTGACTTGGATGATCAGGTCGTTGTTGTTCTCCTGCACTTCGTCCATCACGTCGTCGGGGTCAACACGGACGATGACCTCTGACGTCCCGGCCACGGTCGGCGTCCAGCTCCACGGCATGGAACGGATGGTTCCCGGGAAGAGGTCCACTGTGGTTCGGTCAAGTTCCGTCCCGTCCACCAACAACACAACATCGACCGCTTCGGCCTTGACGTTCCCCATGTTCATCACCTCGCTGGTGATGGCGACTGGGTCACCGACCTGCGGGATGCTGACGTCCATGACGAAGCTGTCGGGAACGACGAGCGGATCGGGGCGCAGGTCGTTGACGCCTTGGCCAGAGACCGCGATGGAGTAAGGCTGGGAACGGCTACCTGCGTGATTGGCATCCTTGACCTTGACCTCCCAGATGCCTTGTTGAGCGGCGTCGATGAGCACGACCTCAACGTTGTTCAGGGTGTCACGCGAACCGGCCTGAATGCTTCGACCGTTGCTGAACACGTTGCCAAGGTAGGTGGTGCCGTCAGGAGAGGTGACCTCAAGGTCAAGATCGTTCACAAGCTGCGTGCTGGAAAAGCGTGAACCGCGCTCGTCCGACCAAGCAAGCACGACTTTGAATGGACTGCTCGAAGCGCTGACGTTGAACACGTAGGATTTGCTCTGACCCGTCGAGGAGAGAAGCGAACGGTCGTCCACCCAAATGCCGCGTCCACCGGACGGGGCCAGCGTGTCGCGGAGGTTGACGCGCCCCCATCCTTCGTCGTCGTTGGGGATGTTTCGAGTCCCCATGTCCTCGGCACCAAGGATGAGCAAGGCCTTGATCAGGGCACCCTGAGGTTCCGGACGGAGGGCGATTTCAACGAGGTATTCACGGATGAGCGCGGCCGCACCGGCAGCGTTTGGGGTGGCCATCGAGGTTCCCGTGTATTCGAGGTAGTACTGGTTGGACCACGTGGCGCTTCCCGTGTCGCCTGCTTCCTGGGCGCGGCAGGAACGGACGTAACCGCCAGGCGCCACCACGTCCGGCTTGATCCGCCCATCGTCGGTCGGGCCACGGGAAGAGCCGGACATCATGGTGTCCGGAGCCCCGTTGTAGCGGTTCTGATGGTTCCCCACCGTCAGGGTGTTCTTCGCGGTGGAGGGCGCTCCCACGGTGCCCGTGCCCGGGCCGTCGTTGCCGGCTGCGAAGAGAACGAGCAACCCCTCTTGGTTGGCATGGGTCCGGTCGTAGGCTGCAGTGCGGTCGTCGATGTCCTCAGCAGACGAGGTGTATTTGCCCTGATCGCTGGCCTGGGAGGAACCCCAAGAATTGGTGTGGATCCTCGCACCTTGCGAATAGGCTTGGTTGAGGATGTAGTTCAAACTTGGAGAAAGGAATTGGCCGTTGTTGTCGTTCTCCATGGCTTGGAAAATCAATTCCGCCTGAGGTGCAACCCCGGCATAGCCACCACGGCTGCCGTCGCCCAACACGGTGCACGCCACGTGGGTGCCGTGGCCTGAGTGCTTGTCCGCGGTCGAACCGTCGCCCACCACGTCGGCGTTGGAGATCACGCGCGTTCCGAAGTCGCCGTGGTCCGCGTCAAGCCCAGAATCGGCGACGGCGACGACGATGCCCGAACCGTTCAGTGAGGTGGTGAACCCGTTGGCGACGGCGCTCACTTCCATGTGCTGCCGCGCGTTGTCGTTGGCGATGGCAAAGGTGGGTTCTGGGCCGACCCACATCAAGGAAGGTTGGAGCAGCAAGCCCAGCATGTCGAGGGTTGCAAGGTCCCCGCGCCAGCGTCCGTCGTCGATGCTTTGTCGGGGCTCGAGGGCATGTGGGGCCACGTCGTCGAGATCCTGGCGAAGGAAATCCAGACCGTGCTGGAGGTCCACGACGGAGGTCGGTCCATCGGCGTCGCGCCAGCCTTCGATGCGCAATTTCGTTCCCTGAAGGGCAGCCTCACCGCCGGAAAGGAGGAGGACGTCGAGCAGGGAATCGTCGAGGAACATGGCCGCCGGAACGTCGTGCACAGACCGGACGGCGGCCATGCCGTCCAGAGCCGAAAAGGCGGAGGGCGGAGCCTGAAGGAGGAGGCCAGAGGGTGCGATGTACTCCCGAACGACGATGCCTTGGACGTCGCCCAACTCCTGCCGAGCGACCTTGAGGGGCATCTCAAGGTCAACGATGACCAAGCGCAGGTCCGCACGTGGCGTCAGCATGGATTCGGACAGCGGGCGGTCGAGGAGGAGGCCTTGATCGTCGAAGCGTCCAAGACGGCTGTCAGCGTAAGTCCCACGGTCGTCTTGGGCCACGGCATGCTCGTAGGTCCCGGCCAACGTGCGGTAGGTGTCCGGCTGCAGTTCGAAGAAAACCGGCGCCCCGCGCTCCACGTCATCAACGCCCGCTTCCTCGGTTGGGGCGAGCAATCCAGACGACGTGGAGAGGACGAGCAGGAGGACCAACGCCACGGGCCGAAGAGCACCGCCGTTGGGCATGATTGGAAGGCCTCGCGAGACCGCTATATCGCTTGGGGTATCCTGCACAGCCACCCATCAGAAGGGCCACGTTCGTCGGTCGGTACGATCGGCGAATTCCTCAGAAGCCCACGTCCCGACGTCATGCCGCCACGTTTCCTGATGGCTTTCTCCGGCGTAATCCGTCCACGAAACGGAAGTCTGAACGGTATAGTTGGCCCATACCGTGTGCCCAACGACCTTCATTTCGAGGTCGTCGCCTGCGACCGACGCATGGGCTGAGAGCTCGTCCAAGAACACGGACATTCGGCCGAGTTCCTCGCCGACCTCGTCTTCGAAGGACACGACGACTTCGAGATCCGTTACGGCCCTGCTGCCGCTGTTGTGAATCTCGGCCAGAAGGATGTGGCCTCCGTTTTGCATGTAGACCGTGTCGAGGGTCAAGCCGTCGCGTGGCAACACCCAGTACCATCCACTCATCAGCAAACCGAGCAGGAGGATGAGGGTGAGGCCTGCGAGGGCCACCTTGCCCGGCTCCACTTCCCTGCGCAAGCGTTGGAGCCGCTCCGCGGCGTCTTGAGCGGCGCGCAAGACGTCTTCTTCATCGGTCGAACCTTCGCCGTCGACCCGTTCACGGATCCGTGCAAGGATGCCGTCCTTGGACGGCACCGGATTGAACGGTTCGTCCTGCGTCATCCTCACACCACCCAAGCCAGGCCGCTGGCCACGGCCGAACTGATCGGCTCCACCACCAAGACGTGGCGCGTCTCCACGGCGCCACCGGTCAACGAACCGATCAAGGACAGGTCGCTGGCCATGCCGTTGACGCCAACCGAAGATGCGGTCGGAAGGATGCCGGTGAATTGGGTGTCGAGCAACACGCCACGACCGTCGATGCTCATGTCCGAGAGCAGAGGCACGGATTCCAACCTTGGTTCGCGGTCAGCGGGCGTCAGGTCTGCGTTGGCCGTGGCGATGACCCGCCCGGTGGTGATGCCGTCGAGCACGATGACGGGGTACACGCCACCGACGCGGTACATGTGGATGGTCGCGCCTTTCAGGTCTTCACCGACCACCTCCATGGAGGACAAGGTCAACCCCGGGCTGGAGGGCACGTCGGACGCTCGGAGGTACAACTGACGGACCCCAGAACCGCTGGAGGCGATTTCCACACCAAACCGGTCGGTGGTCTTCAGTTGGAACCGTGAGGGCAGGTCCTCTGCGATCATCGTGATGTCGCCCTTGCTGTCGATGGCGCGGCCGTAGGCTTGAACGAAGAGGTCCATCGTCTCGCCGTTGGACGCGTAGTCCATCGTGAACAAGCCTTGGAAGGACGTTTCCTGACGGATGTCGAACACCTCAGATGGCTCCGCAGTGAGGTGCAATTCACCTGGCAAATCCCGCATGAACACGGTCGCCGGCCACCAGCGACCGTCGACGAACCGGTGTTGTTGAATCATGAGGGCCTCGGCGGAACCCCCGTCGGTCTGGAACTCCTCGGGAACGGTCACGTCAAGCCGAAGCACGTCTCCGATGGTCGCAGAGACGTCCGTGCTTCGCGGCACGTCCAAGATCAGGGCTTCGGAGCGCGTTTGCGTCGTGTGATCGATGAACACCGCATGGGCAGATTCGAGCCGCACCCCCACGTCGTATCGCATGTCGAGGGTCAGCCGTGGCACCGTCAGGTTGCGCTCTTGGAAGAAGACGGCATCAAGGACGACGTCGCGTGGATTTTCCGTGTCAAAGCCGGTCAACCGAAGATCAACGTCCTGCCCAGAGATGCCCTTCACCAAGATGGTCATGTCCTCGTATTCGGGTTGCCATTGGGTGAACGCAAGGTCGAATTGGTAGGTTGGAACACCGTCTAAAAATCGGAAATCGTAATCCAAATCGATGGCCCCTGCGGGAAGCGACGGCAGCCAGGTCCTGACGTGCCAAGCACGACGTTCGGTCAAATCAATGCCCTGTGCGCTCCAATTGTCGAGATCGTAGGCTTGCTTCTCGTCCTCGCTCAGTCGACCGTCGGTCAAGACGTCCATGAGATCCTTCGCACCAAGGAAACCGGCCGATTCCAAGACCAAGGCCCCTTGCTCCTGCTCGTCCGCGGTCAGACGTGCGTCTTCCCAGATGGTTTCCAACGTGATGCGTCCGGACAGCGTGAGGCGGTCCAAACGGCTGAGGTTGAGGTCGACGTCAACGCGCTCGTCGGCTTCCATCGACAGGCCGTGCACCCAAGCAGGTTCGTTTGGTGTCGTCCCCTTCCGCATGTCGGCGGTCATGTTGAACGACTCCCCGGTGTCGAGGTCCATCCCAATCGCCAGATCGCTCTCGCCGCTGACGGAGCCACCCAAGTCTTTGGTCAAGGCGTGAATGAAATCGTTGGCCACTTGTCCGAAGGCCACAAGATCACCGAGGAAGAAGGACAGGCCTTCAACGCCCTCTTGGTCGCCGAAATCCGGCAACTCGAGACCTTCGGAATCGGCACCCCCTGGCACGGCGATCATGATGTCTGCAGGCAACGGTTCGATGACCGCCCGTCCGTTCAATCCAAGCAAAGGATCGTCGTAATTCGTCGCGTCCTCGAAGAGCAAACGCAAGGGTTCCGAGGACGTGCGCTGCATTTCGACCCGGCTGTTGCCTTCTGGACCTGCGGCACCCTCCTCCAACGGCGACAAGCGTCGCATGCGGAGGACGTCGGAAATGCGAACCGAGAGGCTGGTTTCGTCGCCGTCAACCGAAAAGCGAACGTGGTCCCCGTCCATGGTCAACGGTACCGTGCCGTTGCTGGATTGAATCTCAACCGCTTGGATTGGCGTGGTGGCCACATAGCCCACCTCAGACCCAAGGACCAACTCAAACTCCGAGGGCAAACCCACCAAGCGCAAGGCGTTGCGCTGTTCGCCGTCCTGACCGCCGTACGTGATGGTCCCGATTGGCGCGCTTGCTTCGTAGATCAGGCGTTCTGGCAACTGGACGAGCCGGAGGTCGTCGGGGCGGTTGGAGATCATCGCGGCCTGCTTTTGGGCCAAGGTCATGTTCGGGCCATCGTGCGAGACGTGACCGACGATCAGCGGTTCTGAACTGGATCCTTTCAGCGCCAGAACGCGCTCGCTGGTGAGCGGATCAAAGGATTGAGTGACACCTGAGATGCCGCTGACGCGTGCACTCATCGCCACAGGAACAAGGGGTTCAACGGGACCTGATCGACCTTGGACCACCTCGATGGAGGCGTCGCTTGACAACAAGAGGTGGTCCTCGTTGGGAATCCATGGCTGGTCGCTTGAGGACAAGGCGAAACCAAGCGTTCCGACTTCTGCAGGCGACCTCGTTTCACCGGTCGACCATGCCGCTTTGACCTGCGTGAAGCACGCGACTTCCACGGTTCCACCTGCGCTGCCCGCCGTGCCTACGATGGCTCCCGGGATGCTGTTAACGATGGTGCCCAGATCAAGAATAATCTCGACCAAACCGAGCAGGGCATTGTCCAGCACTTGGGAAATCGCGTTCAGGTTGCTGTTGTCAGGGCGTAAGCGGTCCACACCGCTCTGACCTAGACTGAAACTCCCTGAGACCACAATGACCGGTGGGAGGTTTTCGACGACCAAGGACATGGACGACCGGTCCGGTGCAAATCCACCACGTTGGAAACTCGAGGCGAACTCCAGAAGCGGAATGAAATCCATGGCAGCGATCACGATGAGGGTGTTTGGCGGTGTTGCGGGGTTGATCGGCAACGTCGGGTCGTTGACGTTCGTGGTCGCATCGCCTGAGAAATTCTTGATCCCGATGAAGAGGGACAAACGGTTCGGCATGTCACCCGGGAGGTTGACGCTTCCCGGCGCTTCGCCAATCATCGTGAACAGGGCGTTGATCTCCTCTTCAGGCAAGCTTCCAGAAGGCAAGCCTCGAATCCAAATCCTGGCGTCCGAGATGTTGCCAAAGTTGGCTTCCCCTTCAGGCATCTCGGAACGGTCTTCGAAGTAATGAACGTACACGTCTGAATCGCGGTCGGTGAAAATCTCCACCGTGTCGAAACTGTTGTCGCCAAAGTTGTCGTTGCGCAAGGTCAGGTCAATTTCCGAAGGCAGACGGCGTCCGGTGTCTGCCGGATGAAAGCCGGCGTCGATGTACGCCAATTCGAGGACGTCCGGCACCGTGCCTTCCTCCGTGACGGCGTCAAAATGGACGAACCCGATGCCGACGCCGAAGGAACAACGGTCGGCATGGCTGTCCACGCGGGGCTGGGTTTCAGGATCGAACCAGTCCTCGTCAGCACATTCGGTTTGCAAACTTCCACCCGGAGCATCCGGATTCTGAATGGTGATGGCGTACGGCGCGGAGATCGACGTCAACGAGAGGGTGTCCGCGCCGACCCCTCCCCCGAGCAGGTCGAGCAGCAAACCTGCGACGTCGGTCACGGTGTCGGAAATTTCGAAGGTGATGCGGTCAAGCCCGACCCCGACACGAAACTCGTTAGGTGGTTGGGTAAACCGGGTGTCGATGACGATGGAGTAGGATTCGGAATTTTGGACGGTGAAATCGAAGGCGAACCCCTTCAACAGGCTGACCTCCAAGAAGGCCATGTCGTCCCATAGAGGGTCTGCGGCGTCGATCTGGTGCACACGCCACTGGAAAATTGGTCGGATCCACAAGGTCTCTGGAATCAGCCCTGCGATGGGTCCAACCCCACCGCTTGTGGTGATGTCCCACCCTTGCCCACGTTGCAGGAGACCCTGCACCGTCAGTTCGACGATGACGTCTTCCGCACCGTCCCCATCGATGTCGATGTAATTGTCGAAGAGGTTGAGGTTCGCCCCGACCTGAATGTCACCGGTGAAGGTGCCCGACGTCCAGCTTTCGTAGGATGGGCCGTCGTTTTTGCTGCTGAAGTTGAGGTAGATGGCGTAGGTGTTGATCCCGATGGCCAGTGGATCGGTCAATTCCCAATTCTCCACGGAAAAAAGCGTCTGGAAGAGGTTGTCAGGCAAGCCTGCTCCGCTGTGGTTTTCCGCGTCGAGCAGAAATTCGTAGGCGCGTGGGTGATCGGGTTCGAAGGGTGCGGAGTCCCGCACCTCAAGGCCGTCCAAGAAGCGTTCAGCTTCGACGATGGCGTCGCCTTCACGCACCTCACGGGCGGCCGCGTCCACGGACGCGAGGGTGGTTGAAGCAATGCCCTCTGCAAGCAGGTCTGAACTGCTCAACGTCCGGTCTTCCAGCAGCTCGTCAAGGGCGTCGAGGATGCCAAAATCGTCCGAAGCGATTTCGGCCGTCGTCACCGGTTGGACGATGGGGACGAGAAAGAGCAAGAGGAGCACGACCGCAGGCGCCCGCCGCTGCACTTGGCTCGGCCTGACTCCGGGATGGAGCAGCCTTGCGGCGCCTCGGTGCATGGGTAAAGGATGGCTTCGCATGTTGTGAACCCTTCCCTGTTGTGCGTCGTTGTGGACGCTTACTGCGGACCATCTGAAGGGCCATCAAGCATGTCGGCGAAGCCTGCAGGCAATTCCAATCGTCCTCCTGCTGAAGACGTGGTGGACGTCGGCCTTTCGTCCGATGGAGCTTCGGAGGCGACCTCGACCGCAGGGGTGGGTTCCGGGGACGGAGGGTCCTGTGCGGGTTCGGGGGCCTCGTCGTCCATCAGGGCGTCGAGTCCCGTCATGCCTGCGTTTGTCCCGGGCGAACTTGCCTCTCCGAGGAGGGATTGCGCCATTGGATCGAGCGGCGCTGCCGGTGCGACCGGGGCATACATCGTCGCAGGAGCCGTTTCAGCAACGGGAGCAACGGGCGTGTTTCCACCGTAAATCGAAGCCATCTCAGCCGCCTTGGCTTCCTCGGCTTGCATGGCTTCTGAGGCAGGTTCCGGCGTTGCCGGAGCCTGTTCTGATGGCGACGAGCGACGACGTTGGAGCACCACCACGGCCACGACGGCGAGCACAGCGAGGCCCAGTCCTGCGAAGAGCGTCATGCCTGACGACGAGGTGGTGTCGGCGGCGGCCACGTCGACGGTCCAGACCGCGCGGTCGCTGTTTCCTGCAGGGTCGAAGACCGTGATGACCACCACGCGTTCTCCTGCGGCATCGAAGGTGATTTGCACTTCCTCGCCCAAAAGATCAGCATCGTCGTCAGGCACGCCGTTTCCGTCGGTATCGGAGAGTGGATTGAGGTCCCAGTGCACACGGAGTGTCTCGATGTCGTCAACCGGGTCGTCCACGGTCACGCGGACCACGTCGGATGCCCCTGCGTTCACCGTGGCGGGCAAGGCGCCCACCGACGTGGCTGCAAGGCGGGGCAAGGTTCGGTCGACCACCACAACGCGGCGTTCAATCACGTCCGTGTTGCCGCTGGGATCGCTGACCGTCAGGCGCACCGTGTGCTCTCCCGAATCGGCCCAAGACGCCACGACCGTGTCGTTTTGACCTGCAGGTGCGCCGTCGATCGCCCATGCGCACACGTCGATACGATGGTCATCAGACGAAGCCGCACACGACAAGCGAAGCACGGCATC